>DATJZV010000165.1:0-13760 GCA_035498715.1 Nitrospirota bacterium | reverse complement strand
CGTAAACGCGGCTATAATCTAATCTATCGAGCGGAATAAATCAAGAAAAAAATCGGATGCAGGAGTCAGAACAACTTTTCTACGATACATTGTTGATGACGCGCTTGACGACGGATCCTTGCTGCCATATCTTCATTTCATCTTGTAGTTATTGACAAATAAGTTCATCTTCGCTATAGTAATCAGTCTGAAACATCATTCGAACCACTTTCGAAAGGAGAAACCATCCCGTGCGTGAAAGACAACGTGAACTGCGCCGCAGGCGCAAACGGAAAGAAGAAACCCTGAAGGCAAAGCGCAAAACGGCAAAGGCTGAAGCTGCCGCCAAGAAAGGTAAATAACGGATGCCGTTCCGGCGTATAGTCTCTTCAACAACCGTCATCCTGGTCGTGCTTGCATGTCTCACCGTGCTCCTGCCGGCAGGCTGCGCGCCCAAGCTCCCTCCCGAGCCCGAGTGGGAAAAGGACGCAAGTGTGATCCTGGACCAGGCAGACGGCCTTTTTGCCAGGAGACAGTATGACCAGGCTTCAAAAACCCTTGATGCTTTCTTCACCCGATACCCGAAGAGTCGGCATGCGGACCGGGCGCTCTTCCTCATGGGCGAAATACGCTTGACGGGTCGTGATTACCGGCAAGCGCTCAGCTACTACAAGGAACTCATCGAAAAATTTCCGGCCTCTACGTTTATTGTCGAATCAAAATATAAGCTCGGCCTGTGCTATTTCGAGCTTAAAGAATATGACTTGGCCATTTCCAACCTCGAGGACCGGAGTAAAATAACCGATACAGCTCGCCTCAAACGAATCTCCGAGATGCTCTCCGCCGCGTACATGGTCAAAAAGAACTACCTGCCGGCAGTGAAGGAGTACACCTATCTAGCGGAAACCGCGCAGAACGAGAAACAGAGAGCTGGCTACCGTGACCGCATCCGGGAGATTGTCGATAAGAGCCTATCCGAAGATGAGCTTAAAACCCTTGCCAGCGGCACGGCCTATCCTTCGGACATCGCTATGCTGCGGTACAGCGGCCTCCTGATCGAGCAGAGGAACTACCCTGATGCGATCAGGATCAGCAAGGCGTTTCTCGAGCGTTTCCCCGGCCATCCTGAAAAAACACGGGCGGAAATGCTCCTCAACGAGGCCACCTCCAGGCTTACCGCGCCCCGGTACTATGTCGGGGCACTCGTGCCTCAGTCCGGTCAGCTCGCCTTTTTCGGCGACCGCATACTCAAAGGCATTCAACTCGCCGTTCATAACTATAATCTTCAGAATCCCGACAGCCGTGTAGAGCTGATCGTGAAGGACACCGAAGGTTCTTCGGAGAAGACAGCAACCGCGATGAATGAGCTCGCCTCCAAGGGCATAGTTGCCGCCATCGGCCCCATCACGACCAGAGATGAAGAGTCGCTTGTGCCGGTGCTCCAAAAACTTCAGATCCCCGTTATCAGGCCGGCCGCTTCGCGCGCAGGGTTCACGGAAAAAAGCCCCTGGATATTCAGGAACGCCCTTACTATCGACAGTCAGGCGCAGATGGCCGCGCAGTATGCACTCAGCCAGAAGCTCAGGAAGTTCATTATCATGTATCCCGATGAACCCTACGGTAGAGACCTGTCGCTCCTGTTTACGCGTGATCTGGAGCGGAAAGCTGAAATCCTCGCAACCATAGCGTACCCCGCTGAGACCAAGGACTTCGGTCCTTACATACGGAAGATCATCGAAATCGACCTCCGTTCCCGCCGGATACCCATTCCCGACGATGATGCCGAAAGGAAAAAGCTGTTCCTCGAATATGTCCCCAGCTTTGACGCGCTCTATCTTCCCGGATATGCAGAAGGGGTCGGATTGCTTATTCCCCAGCTCGCATTCTACAACATTACCGGGAAAGCCATGATCGGTTCGGACAACTGGCACTCTCCTGATCTGATCGAGCGGGCGGGACGGTATGCCGAGGGGGCGGTCTTCGTCGACGGCTTCTTCCCGGAAAGCAGCGTACCATTAATCAGGTCTTTCGTCGATAACTACCGCTCCGCGTACCAGGAAGAGCCCGACATCCTATCTGCCCAGGCCTATGACGCCGCCATGATGGTTTTCTCGCTCTTACGGGAACATAAAGACACACCTGCAGCAATCCAGGGAGGCCTCCTGGGTCTCAAGGACTACCCGGGCATCTCCGGATCCACTACATTCCGGGGTAGCAATGAGGCGCTGAAACAACTGTACCTTGTCAAGGTCGAAGACGGCAAGTTCGTGCTCGTCAACAACTAAAATCGAGCCGAAGCCTCATTTTTTCTTGACACACCCCCCTACTTTCCCTTAGTATCAAATGCCGCGTTTGGAACTTGGTTGCGTGAAGACAGTATCGATGCGGCGTATCGCTCGTGGTAAGAGAACGGAATTGCACGGCGCAGAGAACCTGGCGCGTGGTGCAAAGCGCAAAATGCCTTGCACCCTTTGCCCTATGCTCCATGCTCAATGCCCTCTGTGCCCTCTGTTGAAAATGGCTTCATAACCGTTGCCGTCGATCGTCATTCAATAGGTAAACCAATGGAAGAACTGAACACGATACAAAAGATCGCAGTCATGGCCCTGCCGTTGGTCTTCGCCATCGTGCTTCACGAAGTCGCACACGGCTGGGTCGCTGATAAGCTCGGCGACCATACGGCACGCAACATGGGCAGGCTCACGCTGAACCCTATCTCTCATATTGATCTGTTCGGCACGGTTCTCATGCCGCTCCTGCTCTTCTTGCTCACGGACGGAAAGATGGTGTTCGGCTACGCTAAACCCGTGCCCATCAACCCCTACAATTTCAAAAATCCGAAAAAAGACATGGCGCTCTCGTCCCTTGCGGGTCCCGGCACCAACATAGTCATGGCCATAACGTTTTCATTCATCCTGCGCGTGATTATGCCTCCGCTCGAAGGTATGATCCCGAAACAGGCATGGGATTTGTTCGCATTTCCCATCACCTTGATGTTCGGCTATGGGGTCATCATGAACGTAGTGCTCGCCGTGCTGAACATGATCCCCATACCGCCTCTCGACGGGAGCAGGGTGGTGTACTGGATCCTCCCCGACAAACAAGCGGCGGCCTATTACAGACTCGAGCCGTATGGCACGCTCATCCTGATGGCGCTCATCATGCTCGGCGTTCTCGGCAGGATCATCGGCCCGATCATACGGCCGATACTCTCACTGCTTCTGGGCGGGGATATCATGTAAGAAACGGTTCTATCGCAGAGAACGCAAGGTCTTGGACCTTGAACATTGAGTTTGTTCTTCGCGACCTCTGTGTTCTCAGCAGTGAAAGGGATTTATCATGATAAAAAAACGGGTCTTAAGCGGAATGCAACCGAGCGGGCTGCTCCACCTCGGCAATCTCATGGGAGCCCTCGACAACTGGAGAAAACTGCAGAGCCAGTACGAGTGTTACTACTTCATTGCCGACTGGCATGCGCTCACGACCAACTACGCTGACACCTCCAAGATCCGCTCGTACATAAAAGAGATGGTCATTGACTGGATAGCTGCCGGACTCGACCCGGAGAAGTCCGTGCTCTTCCAGCAGTCTCTCGTGCCCGAGCACGCCGTCCTCCACGTTCTTCTGTCCATGTCCACGCCGCTGCCCTGGCTCGAACGCGTGCCGACCTACAAAGAAAAGATGGAACAGATCCAGGACAAGGACATGCACACTTACGGGTTTCTCGGTTACCCGGTGCTCCAGGCCGCGGACATCCTTATCTACAAGGCCAATTTCGTGCCTGTGGGCATCGACCAGCTCCCGCACCTGGAGCTCACACGAGAGATCTGTCGCCGGTTCAACGCTTTCTACGGTGAGGTGTTCCCCGAACCCCAGCCGCTCATGACCGAATACCCAAAGCTCCCGGGCACCGACGGCCGCAAGATGAGCAAGAGCTACAACAACTGTCTCTTCCTTTCGGACAAACCCGAAGATATCACCAAGAAGGTGATGCAGATGGTCACGGACCCGGCGCGGAAACGGAGGCAGGACCCCGGCAACCCCGACGTTTGTCCTCTCTTCGCGCTTAACCAGATATTCTCACCCAAGGAATGGGTGAATCACGTGAATGTGGAATGCCGACGCGCCGGCATCGGCTGCGTTGACGACAAAAAAGAACTTCTGAAACACCTCCTCGCCTACCTTGCGCCCATGCAGGAACGGAGATTGGCACTTACCGACGAACCGCAGAGGATCACCGAGATCATCCGGGAAGGTTCGCGCCGCGCCCGAGCCGTTGCCGCGCAGACACTAGCTGAAGTGAACGAGGCGATGAAACTGTAGCTCCGTCCCCCGGGAAGCCACGTACGCACAGCGCAAAGGACAACAGTCCATAGAGACAGGATTACGGGAGATGCGAAGCGCAGTTACAATAAAGATCCTTGAGACGGTAAGTAATTTTCTCTTCCTTTTTCAGAGATTCCGGGCAGGTTCGTCACAGCCCTGCACATACCAATACTAAGGTTCCGATCCTGGAAATCCTTTCAAAACCCTTTTTCAGCAGCTCCGATCATGTCTGCTCTGCCTTCTCAGCGAACTCTGCGTTGAACGCCCATGAAATAGAAAAAACCTTGACAATATTAGGCATCTCCCCTATTATTCCTTTAACGTCCGTCCAAAAATAATCTCATGATAACAACACTTCAGGATGTCCTTAAAGAGTACAAATCAGACATGGAACGCATGGAGTACAGGATCCATGAGAGCCTGGGCACCGACGTTCCACTCATCCAGCAGGTCAGCAAATATATCCTCGGAGCCGGCGGCAAGCGGTTCCGTCCCCTCCTCCACCTGCTTTCTGCGCGTCTCTGCGGATACCGGGAACATACTGCCGAGTATATTCTCGGCAGCGTCGTGGAATACATCCATACGGCATCCCTTCTGCATGATGATGTGGTCGATGAGGCAAAGATCCGACGGGGCAGGTCATCGGCAAATTCCCTCTGGGGCAACCAGGCAAGCATCCTCGTCGGCGATTATCTGTACTCTAAAGCGCTCTACCATGCCGTCCGTCTCCAGAACCAGCGCGTCATGGACGTTCTTTCCGAAACCACCACAACGATGTCCGAGGGAGAGGTCCTCCAGCTCATGCAGATCCAGAACGCAGAGATCACCGAGGCCGATTATTTCAGGCTCGTAGAATGCAAGACCGGGGTGCTCATTTCAGCCTCCTGCCGTCTCGGCGCCATCATCAGCAAGGCCCCGATTTCCCAAGAGGACGCCCTCACGGCATATGGGAAAAAACTTGGTCTCGCGTTCCAGATCACCGATGACACCCTCGATTACGCCGCTGACCAGAGGCAGCTCGGTAAAGTCCTCGGCAAGGATCTGGATGAAGGCAAGGTAACCCTCCCCCTCATCTATCTTATCCGCAAGGCGGATCCAGAAGAAAAGGAACACATCCGGAGCATCCTCCTCGCCGACACGGTCTCTGAAAACGACCTCACCTATACGCTGGGATTGATGGAGAAATACGGAGCCGTCGATGAGGCGCTCAACTTGGCACAGTCGCTTTCGAACGAATCGAAGACGGCCTTGGCCGTGTTCCCCGAGTCAATGCCTCGCCAGGCCCTCATGGCGCTTGCGGACTACGTGGTGCAACGGGAGATGTAATGCACCCTCTAGTTAAACTGGCAAAGGATGCCGTTGAGCTCTACGTCCGGGAAGGCAAAATATTGGAAGTCCGTGAAGTAGATCTCACGCCGGAGCTTGAGCAGCAGGCGGGGGTGTTCATTTGCCTCAAAATTGACGGCACTCTCCGGGGGTGCATTGGTACCTTTCAGCCCGCGGAGCCAACGATAGCGCACGAGATCGTTCGAAACGCCATTAGCGCCGCGACCTGCGATCCTCGATTCACCTGTGTGCGTACGGACGAATTGGACGCCATCGAATATACCGTGGATGTTCTCACCCCGCCAGAGCCGGTCAAGGACAGGAGCGAGCTCGATCCGAGGCGCTACGGCGTAATCGTCCAGGCGGGGGGGAGACGGGGTCTTCTCCTGCCGGACCTTGATGGCGTGGACACCGTCGACTTCCAGATCAGCATTGCCATGCAGAAGGCCGGGATCCCGCCGGGGACACCAGTAAGCCTTTTCAGATTTGAAGTAAAACGATACCACTAGCAATAAATCATAATGGAAAAAGAAGGAGGCCAGGAAGACAGAATGGAAAGAACGGACAGGAACGAGAAAGACGATGCACAGAAAGCAAAGCTCATATTCATATCGCTCGCCGCATTGGTGACGATCCTCCTGATCGTGACCTTTGTTTATGCGAACAAGGCACGGACCGAGCGGAACATCGCCCGGCAGGAGCTCGAAGCGGTTAAGCAGGACAATGCCAAGCTCGAGCAGATGCTCAAGGACCAGAGCCAGGAAATCGACGCCCTCAAGAAAAAGGTCCAACAGCTCGAATCAAAACCGAAGTCCAAGCCCGCGGTAAAAAAGAAGGCAGCTTCCAAAGGCACTACCAAAAAATCATCGAAGTCCACCAAGAGCAAATAGCTCGGTTGCATTTGACATCGTAGACAGCAGGAAGACAACCGGTACATGATTCCGTAAACTGTTATACGTTCCGGTCGCCATCCATATGCATTCACATCGATACCTGTGCGGTATTCACTAAAGATTGGAGTCCACTTTGAAAAAACCCCAAACCGTACGTTCCTACGAATACAAAAATGATTTCCTGTACATCATTATCCGCCAGGCGCCAGACCTGGGGCCACGTTCTTACCTGTACTGCTGCGGGATAAATATATCCCGGTTCGATCCGCTCTGTTGGGGAAAGGCCGGCATATGTTCAAATCCCGCGTTCAAAGGGCTCCAGCTGCTGCGGGCTGATGTTTCGGCCTTCGCGAGAAAAATAGACGTTCAAGCCAAAAACGCCGAACATATTCCCTGCGGTCCAATGGCCCCCCGTGGCAATGGGTGGTACCGTGAGAACGCGCTCGTGATCGAAGGGGCAGATCCCAAGGCCATCCAGCAGATACTCGAGTTCAGCGTCAGAGATCTGGTCCAGACGGTCCTAACCGTTTGCGCTCCCGATGCAAAGCTCCCGACCAAGCTTCCGAACCCGCCGGCTTTGCAGAAGTGGCTTGAATCGTTCAGCGTGAAAGATTACATGGCAGCTGCGCCACCGCCAATCGCGAGGCTACGGGACCAGAAGTAAGTACTATCGTCTCACTGGCTGCTAAAAAAGATCATCATGTCAATCGAGAACCTTCGTTTCGCACAGGATGGGCGAAACGAAGGATCTCGCTTTCATTATATCTACATCCTGAACATTTGACTACTGCTGCCAAAGGCTGAACGAATGTCCTCCGTCGCCATCATCAAAGACGACCGCTATCTGGAGCACAACCCCGGTGAAGGCCATCCTGAGAGCCCCAACCGGCTGCGCGTGATCCATGACCTCATTGATAAGGAATTCGGCAGCCTCCCGCTTATCCCGCCCCGTCTTGCCACGGAGATCGAGCTCGCTCTGGTTCACGACCCTTTCTACATACAGACCGTAGCGAACACCGCAGGCAAGCACTTCTCACAACTCGATCCCGACACCGGACTCTCTGCCCGGTCGTATGAGATCGCCAGGCTGGCCGCAGGCGGACTGCTCCAAGCCGTAGACACTCTTGTCAATTCGAAAGCTGCGATCCTCAAGCCGTATTCAATATTCGCCTTTGTTCGCCCCCCCGGCCACCACGCGGAACCGGCGCGGGGCATGGGTTTCTGCCTGTTCAATAATATAGCGATAGCCGCAAAATACGCAAAAGAAAAGTACGGGCTGAAAAGGATCCTCATCGTGGACTGGGACCTCCACCACGGCAACGGCACCCAACTCGCCTTCTATGGCGATCCCGGTGTACTCTTCTTTTCCTCCCACCAGTATCCATACTATCCCGGCACCGGAGGGTTCGATGAAGTCGGGAGCGGCGATGGCAAGGGGTTTACCGTGAACGCCCCCTTTCCCACGGGATTCGGAGACGCGGAGTACATCAATGTCTACAGCAGGATCCTAAAGCCCATAGCCCTCGAATACCGACCTGAGATTATCCTTGTCTCGGCCGGCTTCGACCCCTTTGTTCATGATCCTCTCGGCGGCATGAAGGTTACGGGGGATGGCTTTGGCGCCCTTACCGGCATAGTACAGGATATCGCGCAAAAAACATGCCCCGGCAGAATCCTGATAACCCTTGAAGGAGGATACAATCCCGAGGGATTGAGGAGCGGCGTCAGAGCCGTGCTCCTGACCCTTCTTGGAAAACAGAACCCGCCTTCAGTTCTTGCTCCTTCTCCCGCTGCAGAGCAGGTGATAGAAAGGATCGCCAAGGTGCAAAGAAAATATTGGAAGAGTCTCACTTGACATCCTCCGCGGCCTCAAGGCCGAGGATTCCCGAATCAGGCTCTAAAGCTGCTGAGAGCCAAAGCTGATTGTATTTGCAGATGCGGCAGAGATGTTTGCCGCGTCCCAGGTGGGAATAGCATAGGACGATTTGCCGCAGACGCTTGAGGAAGTGATGTAATTTTATGATCAGGAGGTAGAGAGCAGGCCCAGCGTTGTCACGACCATGATCGAGCCTAGACTCACGCTCTCCATGGTACCGTGATCGCGGCGACAGTGGTCTCACTCCACCTGCTGATCTTTGAAATGGGGGCACGGCTGAAATGACATCCTTCAGGAGACAACGATTAGGCGATATTCTTACGGCCAAAGGCATAGTGACCCAAGTACAGATTGACGAGCTCCTTGCACGGGCCGAGGGAAGCGAAAAACGGTTCGGAGAACTTCTCGTTGCCGAAGGCCTGGTGAGCGAAGAGGCCCTCGCCCAAGCGGTGGCCGAACAACGCGGTCTGCGATACCTCGACCTCACGGACTTCCATATCAATCCAAAGTTCTTCGAAAAGATACCTGTAGACCTGATGCAGCGGTACCAGTTCGTACCCGTGGAGGACTCGGAAGAAGGCAGTCTCATCGTAGCCATGACCGATCCCAACAACATTCCGGCCATCGACGAGCTAGAAATAATCCTCAATCAGGGTCTCGATATCTGCGTGAGCACCTCCTCGGCTATCCAGGCGGTCCTGCAACAGAGCGGCTCCTCTGAACATGTCCTCCACGCCATCTCCGAGAACTTTAAGTTCCATATCGTAAAAAAGGAGGAAGGCGGGGAGGGCGAATTGATTCTCCCGCTTGAGACCATCGATAAGGGCGAGAGCCCTATCATCAAGCTTGTGCATACCACAATTTTTGACGCCATCCAACGGCGGGCGAGCGACATCCATATCGAGGTCACGGACAAAAACGTCTGGTTCAAATACCGTATCGACGGCGTCCTCTATTCTGCAACTGAGCCCATCGATATCAAGCTCCACAGCGCTATCGTCTCACGCATCAAGGTCATGAGCGACCTTGACATAGCCGAGCACCGAGTGCCGCAGCACGGCAGCTTCAGGCTCCAAAGCGGCAGCAAGACCATCGATTTCCGCGTATCGATCATCCCGAGCGCGTTCGGCGAGGACGTGGTCATCCGCATCCTCGATAGCGAATCCATCATCGCCCGCGTGAGCGCCCTCAGGCTCGACAGCCTTGGCTTCGACGAGAATGACCTCCGCCGGTTCCGGAAAAGCATACGGGGGCCTTATGGCATAGTCCTGGTTACCGGGCCGACGGACAGCGGGAAGACCACGACCCTATACGCTGCCATCTCCGAGATCACAACAGGCGAGGACAAAATAATCACCATTGAGGATCCCGTGGAGTACCATGTCCGTGGCGCGGTACAGATCCCGGTAGACGAAAAGAATGGACTCACCTTCGCGAGCGGGCTCCGCTCGATCCTACAGCATGACCCGGACAAGATCATGGTGGGCGAGATCCGCGACGCCGAAACAGGTCATATAACCGTCCAGTCCGCGCTCACCGGTCATCTGGTTTTTACCACCGTGCGCGCAAACAATGCCTTTGATGTTCTTGGCCGTTTCCTGAACATGGGCATCGAACCATACAATTTCGTCTCATCGCTCAACTGCATACTGGCACAAAGGCTCGTGCGGACGCTTTGCCCTCGATGCAAAAAACAGGTCAGGCTCTCTCGCAAGGAATTCGAGGACTCGGCCTTGGACTACGAAAGATTTAAGGACCACGCTTTCTATGAAGCAGGGGGATGCAAGGAGTGCAACTATACGGGCTTCCGGAGCAGAAAAGCCATCACCGAATTTCTGGACCTTTCCGACCGCATCCGTGAGATGATCCTCGCAAAACGACCACCGTCTTGGATCCGGAAGGCCGCCATCGCCGAAGGCATGACGACCCTCCGCCAGTCCGCACTTGCCAGGGTCCTGGCAGGCGAAACTACCCTGAAAGAGATCAACAGGGTAACGTTTATAGAATAATGCAGGGACTGGACAGATGCGATGGCTGAATGATAAGTTCAAAATTCAATGTTCATCGCTTAATGTTTGCGGCAAGCCGCATTTTTACATGCTTCACCCTCATGGCGCTACTCGCTGCTATCGTGATCATCGGGATCAGCCTCGGCGTCGCCACAAGGTACTTGCAGAAAATCCCAGGGCAAGCCGTTTATTCGCCAGAAGTTTAAAGGCCCTCCTCATCTAAGAGGTTTTTTGTCGAGATCCAAGCCCCCCTCACCAACGGAATAACCGGTGTGCCCAGATCGAGCGGGAGAGAACAATCCAAGCAGGACAACTTTCCGGAGCAGTAAAAAGGTCTCTGAAGGGGAAACGAGATACAGCGATCGGCGTTTTGTATATGTCTCTTCGCAAGGTCGGATACCGCCGGGAACGTTGACGATCCCTGCACAGCAACCATCCGTGTTACCCTCGCAACCCCGCAAGCTCCCGCGTGAGGAGGGCTCTATTGATCAGGATTCTTGCCGTGGGAAGAGTATTGCGTGAAAGGCTATTCGCGAAACCGGAGAGGGAAGTCTGCGATCGGCATAAACACAGCTATAGCATCATTCAAATCTGAGCCCTGACTTGTAGAAGTCCTCGCGCTCTTTTTTTATCCAGCAAATAGTTGCAGCCCTGCCACCGGCGGGGAGTGCGTTCTGAATAATTATCGTCTGTCCTTCAGGAAGAGGATCAAATAAATATAGACCGAGCCCCGTGTCGCTGATATCTATGGTAACGCCCTTATGGACTTCAGCGGCAGAACCTCGAAGCAAGAGATAGTCTATCGTCGAATGAAAAGAATAACGCCGCTCTCGTCTTTTTTCTGTCTTGGCAGCCGACATCGTTGTATCACCTCTGGGCATAAACGGATGCCTCTCTTGCTGTCCTAATGTAATGCTGTCCTACAAATTTGTCAATGGATTTCCCTCACTTGGTGATTAAAAAGTGAACGGCCGGTATCATCATTACACCGCTGGGATGACACGTCTCCCGCATGATCGAAAAGGAGCGCTATGAAAAGAATGCCGGAATTCTCTTGAGACATCCAACCGATCATGCCCAGGGAAACGGCGAGAGAGCATCAGCGCGGGGCATAATCTCTTTTCCTGTTACATTATTACCTTCTCATTATGACTTGATGTTGGATACAGTCGGTACGGGGTTAACAAGCTTTTGCTCTGACAGCCTCCTTACGATAACCTTGACAAATGCCTGTATTTGGCTCTCCTTAGATGAGGTATCCTTTATCCAGGTCTCTAATGAGGCTGTCCAGATCAGTTTGCCCGACTTCACGTCATACATATTCGCCTTTGTATCGATGTATTCGTTCGGGTAAGCAGCCCAGAGAGATTGCGTGGTTCCTGTCTTCCTGCCGACTGCTTTCGTGATGAGCACAGTGTCTGCCCCAACTTCTTTCGCCTTTGCGTTAATGACACCCTTGTCCGCCACCAACTGGTCCGGTAGTGCAGTATAACTGACGATGGCATCGGTCTCGTAGTCCTTCAATTCTTTCACGAACGCATCTTCTAAAAGCCTCCTGGTAGCCGGTGTGTTCGATACGGCGATAACCATGATCTTGGCAGGATGCCCTTGGTAGGTTTCATCCATCCAGACACCTGTGAACTTCGTTGCGGTACACGCGGTGAACAGGATCGATACAACGACCATCGAGGCCCAGAATGATCTCTGTATGGTTCTCATGAATATCCCCTCTCTTTCAACGATCCTGGTTCAACACTATGAAATAAACAGGATGCAGCGGTTATAATCTATCATTGCGCTGACTTTTTTGGTACCGCTAATGTCAGCTGGCGCTCTAGATACTTTTCACTTCGAGGCGAGACCAGCACCGCAGCAGCCTATGACACAATACGTTGCACACGGCAACAATTATCCTTCAATTTTATGATCTAGCTTTTCATTTTAGATGAGTAAGTTCATTTTGACAACATACAAAATTACAGGACCAAACTCATGCCTTTTCGCCGCCGTTGAAAGCTACAGAGACAGATCCTTAACGCCCCGTAGAACCGCTTCCCTGATCCGGGAAGGTGTCTCCTGCTCAACGAGAGGCCTACCGTTATCGAGCACCGGGATCAGGACATTGTTGGACACACCGCCGCAGGAGCATGCGGTTTCAACAGCATCATTGCTCGGCACGATTTCCCTCTTCCTGCACCGCGCGCAGACGAGCACACTTTTGCTGCCGGACCATTTGCCCCGTTTCGCAAGCGGCTTCCCGTTGATCTCAACGATATCCATGGCAAAATCAATGACAGGTGCGTTGCTGATTGAGGTGCCGATACCGTAGCCGTGGACTACGGGGTTCAGGAGCGGGATGTCCTCTTCCTTGATACCACCGCTGACAAAAAATTTGACGTGGCCGAGCCCCCGCAGTTCAAGCTCCCACCGCGCCTCTTCGAGGATACGGTAAAAATTGCCACGCCGCGACCCTGGCGTGTCGAACCTTACGGCAAATAGCCTATTCCCGAGAGCCTCCGCTACGTTCAGTACCTCGAATTTCTCATCTAGAAACGTGTCGACGAGCGCAACCCTTTTGAGATTCGGATCGAGTACCTCATCATATGCCTTAATCGCCTCAACGGTCGATCCCATGCACAGGATAAGCGCATGCGGCATGGTCCCCATGGGATCCTCACCTATGACCTCGCCGGATTTGACCACGGAAACGCCGTCGCACCCTCCCACGTACGCGTTCCGCTCAATCATGGGCGCGAGGATGGGATGCATCCTGCGTGCTCCAAAGCTCATGACGAGTCGCTCTCCGGCGAGCTTTTTCATTCTCGCAGCCTGAGTGGAGACGCCCGACGCCTGGCAAATGAGCCCGAGAAGCGCCGTCTCGTACACGCAGAAATCCTGGTACCGACCCTCGATCTCCATGACCGGTTCGTATGAATAAAAGACCGAGCCCTCACGCATGGCCCTGACCTTTACCTTCAGGTGTTTCATGAGCTCCATGGCCTCACCCGTGCCGGTGAGGAGTGCCCAAGGCCATTTATCTGGCAGGCTCTTAGCAATAAACTCTGCCTTGACGACGGGATTGATGTTCCTGGCCTTCAGTATCTTGAGGGCCCGTTCGAAATAAACGTCAGTGATTTTCCCTTCGAGGATATCTTCGGGGTCAGCGGTAAGGAACATGAAACCTCCTCTCATGTGGATCATGGTGCAAGGGAGTATGCAATAACATGAATCCTACGCTTTTGCTCGCTATGCTGCTATCCTACCTGATACCTCCGTACCCGATTGCACGATCTGCACTCCCATAACGTTCTTCATGATCCTGAGTGCAGCATCATGGTCCTCCCTGGCGAG
>DATJZV010000164.1:0-31129 GCA_035498715.1 Nitrospirota bacterium | reverse complement strand
GTTCTTTCTAATATCGCCCGGGAGATATCCTTTTTCTCCAAGCAGCATCTGCTCTGCGATCTTTCTGACCGCCGCGGTCATTTCCTCGCCGTCCTCGATTTCCTGCTCAAGGATGGACAGTATCTTCTTCTCGCGTGATACGAAATCATCTTCCACAGTATACTCCTATTTCTTCTTCCCTGTTTTCCTGCCTTTGGCCTTGCGGTCCGCGGTCTTCTTTGTTGATTTGACCGCCGCTTTCTTCTTGGCCGACTTCGGAGCAGTTTTCTTGGCGGCCTTTTTTTTCGGAGAAGGTTTCGAGGCGGCTTTCCCCGTAGGCTTTTTCACTATCTTCCGTGCTTTTTTCTCCGGCTTCTGCGTTTCCGCGCGCGACGGCAGCGCGGGTTTCGCAAGTGCTGTTGTTCCTGACGCGGAAGTCATGGAGGGAATCTGCAACCGACTTCCCGTCAGAATGCCGAGAATGTCACGCTCCCGCACGAGTATCCGCTCCTCACCGTTTATTTTATAAGTCTGTCCGGCGTACCGTTCGTAGATAACATGTTCGCCCGGTTTCACGCTCGTAGGAATGAATTTACGTTTTTTCCCTTCTTCCTTTTTCTTTCCGCGCTTCTCTTCTTCATACGCCCCCGGTCCGACCGCTTCAACCACTCCTTCCTGTGGCTTTACTTTCGCCGTGTCAGGGACATACAGTCCACCGGCGGTCATCTCATCCCCTGTCGAAGGCAGTATCACCGCCCAATCGTGCAATGGTCGTAGCTTCATCGTATTCCTCCTCTGCCTTAAAATGATTGTATTTATTATACGAAATAATATGAATCCTGTCAAAGATCTCGTGGTCTGTGAAAAGCAAAGACTTCTCTCCTTACGTTGACATCCTCCCCGCCCTGCAGTAACGGGGTTTTACGGCGCAGGTGATAAATGGAAAGAAAGAATTTTTTCACTGACAAAATAGTTTAGAATGATTATAATTTAAGTATGAGGGACGTTAAGAAAATAATCCGAGAATTCTCAGTCCTGTCGTTCTTCTTGGTCTTGGGCTTTTTGTTGCTCTTTTCGAGCGGTCTGCCCGGGAATGCCGGAGCCAGGACGACAGCCCATTCGTTATGTCATCTTGGGCACACGAGTGACGTTTTGATACCATGGAATTGCAGGCGTCTTTTGAAAGGTGAGACTCTCGAGGGCCTGTTCGGAAACAGGTGGGAGGACGTTGCCCGGTTTAACAGGATAGACAGGCGTCATGTATATCCGGGAATTTATCTGAAAATTCCCAAACAAATCGATGATATACGTGATTATACGCCGATGCCCCGTCGCTACGAAATGGCAGTGTCTGAGGAAAAATTTATTCTCATCGATCTCTCCGAACAGTTCCTCGGAGCTTATGAATATGGGCAACTAATATTCTCCGCTCCTATTGCCACGGGTGCGAACGAGAATATGACCCCGGTGGGAGAATTTAGGATCACCGCGTACAACAGGAAGCATAAATCGTCATTATATTCTATGGAGAACAAGGACGAACTCTATCCGATGACCTATGCGCTCAGGTTTTATATAGACAGGGACGGAGTTGGATACTGGATTCACGGTCGTGACCTGCCTGGCTATCCGGCATCTCACGGATGTGTTGGGCTGTACGATGAGACCATGCAGTATGCGTATTATAATTATCCAGAAAAACCGGAGCTCGATGATGCCCGGATACTCTTTGAGTGGGTCACATCATCGTTTCCCGACGATGGGGGATATCACACCGTGCAAGACGGCCCCAGGGTTTTGATAGTTGGTCAAGCACCAGGAACCAGACCGCGTTCGAAGTAAAAAGTGAAGAAATTTCTGAATTGTTCTTTTGGGTTTTTCCGGACACTGAAATAACTGCTACATCCCATGGATGTGCGCGTTTTTCTTATTACCAGTATCTGACGCGTCCGGTATCGATATGAACGAAGTCAGGATATTTCCCGACGCCGCCTGTATAAAAGGACTTTGCCAGGATGGCAAGCTTATTGTTGTAGACATTTGGGATGCGGAAATCTATTGCACGCGCCTGGAGATGAAGACTGTCTTTTGCTACTCCCCTTCCCGTTCTCCGTAAATATTCGTTATACGCAGGCGAGCGGTACCCTGAAATTATAAGAACCTCTTTATCTCTTCCTGTAACGTCCTTAATATCACAGAGAAGGTCAAGAACCCTGACATCCATAGGCTTTATTTCGTTAGAATAATGGCACCGTAATAGGTTATTAATCCTGTTAATAGCATCCTGATCATACATGCCGGAGGAACAATATTTTATATCGAGTCTTTCGCCTGTATGGATATTGTAAAGGTTAAGCACTCTCTCTTTTTTATCGAGAGCAAAGACATTCTTGGTATAGCCGGAAAGAGTAACAAGAGCCAAAGTCTGTAAAAATGTCCTTCTTGTTATCATATTCTTATAACCCCTCCACTGCTTCTTCTTACTAGATCGTTATGTACATTATTATAATAAACTTCAATATCATTAACTGTGATTCAAGTCACAAATAAGTGAGACAAGAAACCCGAAGGATCCGTGAATACTTGAGCACCAACATACAATGGTTTTTATACGCTTTCACGTTTCCGCACACATGAAACTATGGTGGATTACTATACCATGAAATGGGGATATTATAAAATATTTCTCCAGTTCAATCAGACTAAAGTATTTCATTTTGTACATATCAAAGCATATCTTCTCAATTATATTGACTTATTGCTGTTTAATCCGACTTTCTCGTGCTTTGTTAGGAAATCTAAAAAAAGGGAGGCTGGCCAATCCAGCCCCCTTTTTTAATGTCACAAGTGTTATTCTTGTTCTCTTCGGCACTAATTTATCGTGAGAGATTGTATCGTAGCCGTACTACTGCCAGAATTGACGCTAATACCAGTCCAGATCGCGATTCGTGTCGTAATCGTTATTCCAGGTGCCGCACCGCCAATCAACTGTGCCAACGTGTAACTACCCCCACCTGGATTGAGAGAAGTAAAAATACTGCCCGTATTAAGACTGAGGACATTATTCGTGGACTGAGGACCAAGAATATAAGCATCGCCCGCCACGCTGCCATAAACGGTGCCGGTCCAAGTAAAAAATTCTCCGTTGCTATCTTTATCGAACCAGATGTTCACGCCAATCGGGTCAGACCCTGATGTGGTCGTGATTTTAATACTATTTAAGTCTCCAAGCATCCCGACAAAGATGTAGAAACCGCAATCAGCATAAGCCGGAGAGTTGTTGATGGTTAATGTTACTGAACCATCGGAGTTGTCCATTTGCAGCGCCGTACCACTATTTCCCGTCGGCACACTAAAGGGCACTAAAGACCGAATGAATTGAGAGCCATCGTTTATGGTGTAGTAATCTACTAGGCTCGCAACCGTCGCGGCTCCAGAAGGCCCCGGCGAACCGGCTGGTCCCTGTGCACCGGCTGATCCTGATGAACCGGCAGAACCTTGTTGGCCACTGCATCCAAAAAAAGAAACTGCCAGAACTAGTAACACGACAAACACCCTGTTACATCTTTTTTTCATACGTCCTCCATTCTGGCCACGAGAAATTGTAGCAGAAACCATGGTGGATTAAGCCTCAAAAGCGTTTTTTTCATGAGTTCTCCCGTGCTATTTATATCTGTCAGCGCTCTTTATGTACACATTCAAAAGCAGGTATCTTCTCGGTTGAATTGTCTAAATGCTTTAGCGATCTCTGCCCTTGAACGCGGTCTCAGGGCTCGAATGAGGCGCAGTCAATGGTGCTGACGATAAGGGAAGCATAATCAGCTCCACTTTCATCAACATCCGATACTTGGCGAAGCTAAACCCATGATAGACACACTCAACAATTTTATCTTTTTTTCATCTCCGTTCCCTCTTATTAGCGAACTGCTTCGACGGTCAGAAGTACCAAAAAAAACGCAAAGCCAGACCTGCGACGATGACGGCGTGGTTAGTGCATCCCGTTTGTATGAAAGGGCAATTCCGGCGATGGTTATGTGAACACCGATGATCCAACCGATCATCAGGATTATGAAGGACCTTGGAGAGGAGAGGAATCTGATAGGCAGGAGTGACGAGAATTGTTTGATTTCTGGATGTAACTTTAATTGTCTCTAAGAATGGAGACTACAGAGGCACAGGAAGAAGGCTACGTCGCATGCTTGAGGCGCTCCACTCTCATATATACAGCTAGATGGCAACGTGCTCACGTGGGAAACCTCTTGGCAGCGCGCGCACGCGCCTTGATGGCTTCTTCCGCACGGTTCCTTGGCGGTGCGTTCGTCTGAAGCGAGCTCAGGAGGTTTCTGGAAATCATCGCTATGTCGTCAACAGCCGCAAGGAATGCGGCTTCGTTGATTTTCGATGGTTTTTTGAAGCCACTTACTTTTCTCACGAATTGTAATGCGGCCGCCCGAACCTCTTCATCCGTCACAGACGGTTCGAAGTTGAAGAGGTTTTTTATATTACGACACACAAGCGATACCCCCCAAGCGTCAGAGCTACCCAACGGTCACGCGGCCAGCGCGCGTTTTGTGAATACGGTCGCTCTTCAAATTGCGATTCAATACCGCTTATTTCTTCAGGATGACTCCTTCTTGTCGGCCGCGAATATGTATGCAAAAATGGCCACAGCAACTACCAGGGATATTTTTACAAAGAGCATAAGCACCTTGATGATTGTCCCTGGAAACTCAATTGGAAGGTCATGCCATACGATCAGGGCTGAAACAGCAAATGCAATAATAATAATAAGGATCTGTTTCCAATTCATGGCTTATCTCCACGTTGAAATCGCATCTGTCCAGAATAAGCAATTTTTAGAAGCCGTCTTTGCCGAACTGTTACCTGTCGGTATACCGCTACAAATGACAGGTCCATAGCCCTTTACCGCTTCCTTGCTATGTTGGTTTCAACCCATGCGGCAAAGGCTTGCATGAACTTCGTCACAAATTCCCGGGGCGAATCATTGGCGAGATCACCCCGCTCATTAAAGAGATCCTTAGCATTCCCGATGTATGCTTCGGGCTGTTGCATGGCCGGCATATCCAGGAACACCATCGATTGTCTCAGGTGGTGGTTCGCGCCAAAGCCGCCGATGGCGCCGGGCGAGACGCTCACAACAGCGCCTGGTTTTCCAGCCCACGCGCTTTTCCCGTAGGGACGGGAGCCAACGTCGATAGCGTTCTTGAGCACTCCAGGAACGGAGCGGTTGTACTCAGGGGTAACGAACAAGACCCCGTCGAACTTCTTCAAACGTTCGCGGAATTCGGTCCAGGCAGATGGCGGATTGCCGGTGTCATCGAGATCTTGATTGTAAAGTGGCAGCTCTCCGATCTCGATAATTTCGAGACTGAGAGAGCTAGTCGCAAGTTTCATCAGGGCCTTTGCCATTTTGCGGCTGAATGATTCCTTGCGAAGGCTCCCAACAAGAACGGCAATCTTTTCCTGCGCCATGGAATATCCTCCCTCATGGGTGGTTTTGCAGAAGTGTACCGCAATCATCATGACTGGATCGCTATCGACTCCCCACATCGGAAAACCGATCGGTTCACGCTCCTGTGGAGACTGAAAAGACCACGCGTTGTACGGCAATCGGATAGAATCCGCCACTTTTGGAAGTCACCGACTCAACGCTACACAGAGCCGCATAATTCCGCGTCACTTGCTCAAGAACGCGCTCTTAAGCATGTTCAGCGCCTCACCCAGCTTGCCTGCCTCCGGGAGTTTCCCGTTTGGCGTCAGCTTGTCTATTATCTGGGGGAGCAATTCTGATAGATGTTGCGAAGCTGCGTCCTTGGATATGCCCACCTTCGCAGCGATCTCCTGGATCTTATCGGACCCAAGCGCCTGCTTGATCTGGTCGGGAGAAATCGACTTGTTCTCTCCGGTGCCTATCCAGGAGGAGATCACATCGCCCAATCCTTTGCTCTTGAATGTTTCGACAAGACCGGCAAGTCCCCCCGTAGCCGGATTGTTGATGAGGTTCATGGCGTGCTCAAGCATGTCGTTCACGTTGCTGCCGCCTCCCAGTTTTGCCGCTAATCCCTCTTTGAGTTGATCAAATAAGCCCATGGCATCCTCCTTGTCCTACAAATAGTTCCCGTGTGCTTCGATTGGCAGACCCTATCGGACTAAATCGGCAGTGAATAAGAATTCTGCGAACGCACGTAGATAGACAATATTGAAGCATTCTCCGGCGATTCAACACCGCCGGAGGATGTCACCGCTAGCTGACTTTTTTTCTACTTTGACTTTGACTTGGCCGTCCCTTTTTCCGCCTTGACCTCTATGCTTGCTGCCTTCATCTCGTACTGGATGGTCACCTTGGAACCCACTTTCAGGTCACCGGTAACTTTCGTACCGGCATCGCGGGCGATTTCCCATTTATCTTTGCCTTTTTGCACCGTGATCGTGTCGTTGGTTAATTCAAGGACCGGCCCTGTTACCTGATATGTCCTCATACTGCCAGCAAATGCCAGGGAAGCTACGAACAGCGATGCCAGTACTGCGATCAACAGACGCTTCATGTCTTAACCCTCCTTTAGAGTAGAATTGTACACGTCCCTCAGAATATGAGGATTGAAATGCCCCGGTACATCAACGGACCGTGATCATATCCTTGATCTTGTCATATGTTTTCTGCTTGATTCCCTTGACTTTCATGATATCTTCGGTCGTATTGTACGGCCTGCCGTCGATAATGGCCTGGGCCTTGGTCGGGCCAATTCCCGGCAGGGCATCGAGTTCTTCCTTGGTCGCCGTATTAATGTTGACAAGCTGACCAGGCGCGAGCTTCGATTTCGTCTTCTGGGCCTTCTCAGTCGCGGCCTTCGTTTCTGACGATGCTTTCTCGGACATTTCAGCCGCTGACGGCATTACGGCAGGGGCAGCTGCGGCTGCGCCAATGGTGACCTTATCCTTGATGGCATTGATCTTCTTGTCGCTCATGCCCTTGACGCTTTTCAGGTCATCAATACTCTTGTACGGTCGTCCCGCAATGATCGCCTTTGCCGTCGATTTTCCTACCCCCGGAAGAGATTCCAGGGTCTTTTGGTCGGCACTATTAAGATCAATGAGTGCAGCCGCAGTTTTTCCGGAATCCTCTGCGTCCGTCTTTTTCTTTGCGTAGGAATCTGTCGACATGCCTAGTACCAGGACTGCCAAAATAGCGGTGAAAATGAATAAAAAAAGAACCTTTGAAGTACGTAAATTTCCCCCTTTTTCCCACATACGCGTTATGCTCCTTTCTTGTGATAGTTATCACGATCGAGGTTAATCATTAAACTAAATTTGTCAGGCTGACCATTATGTCTGCAAACAGGCAATTCTCTGTCAATCATTTCTCGCCTTTGCCGTGTATCATTTCTCTTCCCGGCTTGATTCCCGACAGAACCCTTCACAGAGAGAAAAACTGAATACGTTTCACTCAAGAAGAGACTCTGCTATGAATATGATGGGCCTTTGACGCTCATCTGATGATCATTTGGCCATTGCCTTCTTGATCACCCCGATGATTGCCATGAGAACGCCGCCACCGACTCCTCCACCTGCAATGCTGCTTACGATACTGCCAATATCCATGCCACCCCCCGATGCCTGGGCAAGCCCCAAAAGCCCGAGCAATTGGCCACCAATACCTCCGCCCAGAATACCCGCAAGAGAATTGCCGACAGTGCCCAACGATAAATTCTTCATGAATGATCCTGCGATGTTCCCGCCAACAGCGCCGCTTATTAATTGCACGATCAAATTCAGCATCCCCGTACCTCCTTCCATGTCATGGATCAGTTAAGACAGTTCACTAGCAGCCATTCTGCATTGTAAGCATTTAGAGCACGATGACCTCCTTTCTCTTTCACCGTTCCGAAAATATCTGTCTACGAAACGATTACGCTGTTGCTACCTGAGAATGCCAATTCCGTGAAACAGTGACTTTGCGGGGGGAATGCCTGTTTGCCTCTTCAATACAGTTTATGCAATCAAGTATAGCATCTTTTGTCATCCTATCCCCTCCGGACAAATAAATGAAGCCTTTCGTCTTACAGATGAGCCAGCACAATATAACGATAAACTGCAACGCAATCGAAAGGGCTATGAGGGTATGCAAAATTTTTGTACAAACAGGACATCTCTATTTTAAGTTGACCCATATGCGTCCAACGGTTGTATTTGCTTACTCTCTCTGCTATCATTTATTGGTATGTGAACATAAATCGAAGAGGAGGTACGAGTATGCGGAAAAGCCTGGTCAGTATATTATTCGGTTTTATCGTTATTGCGGCGTTGGTCTCGAATGCGCAGGCACAGATGTACGGTGGCATGGGGGAAAAAGGTGGCTGCATGGAAGAAGGCGGCATGATGGGTGGAATGGGATACCGGGGCATGGGCATGATGCACGGCATGGGCAGCATGCATGGCGGTGCGATGATGATGGGTGATGAACATCCCATGTGGAAACTCCTCATGAGTCTCGGTCTCGATGATAAACAGAAAGATGCTCTCAAGGCGCTGCGCAGCAAGACGATGAAAGACATGGTAAAAAGGAGTGCGGACTTGCAGATCGCCGGCATAGAGCTTAAAGACCTCCTCGACAAGGACCCGGTGGACATGAAGTCAGTGGAGGCTGCGGTGAGAAAGAACGAGTCTCTCAAAACGGAGATGTTTCTTGCTCATATCAAAGCGCATGAAGAGATGAAGTCCATACTGACTCCCGATCAGAGGAAGCGGCTGAAGGAGATGATGGAAGCGGGTCGCGGAGCAAACTGCGGCATGATGGGCGGCGAAGCAGAGCGCAAGGACATACCGATGCACGAGCATATGCACTAAGAGTCCAGAATGCCATGCGAAAAAAAAGGAAAGTTCCGGAGGGAGTCACACTACCCCGCCGCTTTAACGCGGCGGGGTTTTTATATAGTTTTTCCGGAGTCTGAAGGGGCATGCGCCGTAACCCTGAATCGTGTTCTTCCGCGCAGTCCGCAATTGAAATCTTTTACCTTGTCCCCTCGCCCTTGCCATTTTTTATTTTAGAAGTCATTGAGAATAACCGGAGCTCACTTATTGGGTTAGTTGCTGGATTATTTATAGTGTTATGAGAGCGGCCGGCCAGGAGTTCTCGAACGATAACGTAACAAGTGCCTCACCATGTATACTTTTACCACGACGACAAAGAGTGGCAAAGCGGATTTATCCATGGTATCATATTGCCGGTCTGGAAGCGTTCTCATGGCATTGCTCACAGCATTCACCGCTGTTATTCTCTTGTAAGGAACCATGCAAAACAGCGTCAAGAACATCGATACAGCCAGCAGCTCGTTCGGCAACATGCAGCGCACAGTTTTCCGGGTGCTCGGCGCCATCAGCTTTTCGCATTTTCTGAACGACATGATCCAATCGTTGATCCTTGCGATCTATCCCTTGCTCAAGGGTACGTTCCAGCTCACCTTTGCGCAGATCGGTTTGATCACACTGACCTATCAGGTCACCGCTTCCCTTCTCCAGCCCATGGTCGGATTCTACACTGACCGCCATCCGAAGCCACACTCCCTGGCCTTCGGCATGGGCTGCACTCTCGTTGGCCTCCTGGTACTGGCGTCAGCGCAAAACTACGGAACTCTGCTCTTAGCCGCGGCGCTTGTGGGCACCGGCTCGTCGATCTTTCACCCCGAGTCGTCGCGCGTGGCCCGCATGGCCTCAGGCGGGCAGCACGGGCTGGCCCAGTCGATCTTCCAGGTCGGCGGGAACACCGGAAGCGCGATGGGACCGCTGCTTGCAGCATGGATCATCATACCGCAGGGACAGAAAAGCGTGGCGTGGTTCTCGCTCGCCGCTCTTCTTGCTATTTTGGTCCTGTGGCAGGTGGGCACTTGGTACAAGCGCCGCCACTCAAGCATCGGCCATCAGCGAAGGTCGCATAATGGTCTGCACCCGACCTTGCCGACGCGCACGGTCGTCCTGTCGATGCTGATTCTGCTGGTGTTGATCTTCTCCAAGTATTTTTATCTGTCTAGTCTCAGCAGCTATTATATCTTCTATCTAATACACCGCTTCCACCTGTCCGTGCAATCGGCGCAGATACACCTGTTCGCATTTTTGTTCGCTGTGGCTATTGGCACGGTCATGGGCGGTCCTATTGGCGACCGCATCGGCAGAAAGCGCGTGATCTGGTTCTCGATCCTGGGTGCGGCGCCCTTCGCGCTTGTCATGCCGTATGCTAATCTCGCATGGACAGGCATCCTCGCTTTCATTATCGGGCTCATCCTTGCTTCAGCCTTCTCGGCCATTCTCGTGTTCGCGCAGGAGCTCATTCCCGGCAAAGTCGGTACCGTATCCGGTCTCTTCTTCGGCTTCGCCTTCGGCATGGCCGGAGTTGGCGCCGCAGTGCTCGGCAGGATCGCTGACCAATACGGCATCGAATTCGTGTATCACCTGTGCTCCTATCTGCCCCTGCTCGGAGTGTTGACCGCTTTTTTGCCAGACCTCGGACGCAGGACCGACTCGGCCTTTTCGTAGGTGTATCCCGTCACGGTATTCCCTCGTAAAAAACATCGATGATAAAACCGTATAATCAGAATATTCACACAAGATATTCTCTGTAATTTATTGACAGCATAAGCAGTTACAAGAATTCCGACTGGAATATGAAATAATTTGTTCCAGAATATAATTCGTTCAACTTCCTGTATCTAACGAGTTACTATCCTCTGTGACACTTCATTTATCAGTCTGGAATCAACAGCGAATAAAAAAGATCGACTTTCCAAAAGTTCAACTCTCCATGTGATACAATAAAATGCAGACGGCAAGATTACTGCCCATTACTACACTTCTGATAGAGTCAAAAAAGGCATATCTCATCGAAGGCTAACTTGCGGGAAAGGTGGCGCTATGTCCGCTGAGCCGTATCTCACCAATATCGCCAGAAACATCCAGCTCTCGGTTGCTCCAGTTTTCCTGCTGACCGCTATTGGAACAACAATTGCTGTCCTTACAAGCCGGCTAGGCCGCATAGTTGACCGGGCGCGTATCCTAGAAGAACGTATTGCTTCCGTGCCCGCGCAGGGAGGAGCTTCGATACAAACAGAGCTCGCCGCGCTCTCTAAACGCGCTAAACTCATCAACCTAGCCATCACGCTGGGAACCGTATGCGCACTTTTAATCTGCATAATGATCGCTTCAATGTTCATTGGGGTGTTTCTCTCACTCGATCTTGCCGTATTTGTCGCTCTACTCTTTGTGACTGCCATGCTCGTTTTTGTAGGAGCTCTTCTGGCCTTCTTACGTGAAGTCTTTGTCGCAGTCAAAGCACTGCGCATTGTGATGGAATAAGACATATCAGAATTGACAAAAAGTGACTTTTTCTCTCTTGTATTTCCAGTCTCTTGATAAACAGCGAAAAGAGGTTTTTACGACGTGGGTGTGTTTGAATTCTCAATGATAGGCTTGGCAGCCGTTGCAGGCGGGCTTGTAAACGCGCTGGCTGGTGGCGGTACGCTCATCACCTTCCCGATGCTGACCGCGGTAGGCGTTCCGCCTGTTGTCGCGAATATAACTAACACAGTTGCGCTCTGCCCTGGCTATCTCGGCGCTACCTTCGCCCAAATGAAAGACCTGCGAGATCAGAAGAGGACGCTTTTGTTACTCTTGCCTACGGGCCTGGTGGGCGGAATTGCAGGGGGACTCCTCCTCCTGCACACGAGCGATAAGACATTTCAGAAATTAATACCCTACCTGATACTGCTTGCCGTGTTACTGCTGGCCTTTCAGGATCGGTTGAGAACATTGGTCGTTGACCGTATGAGCAATCAGGAAGGAAAGCATTTGAATCCAGCATGGGCAATCTTGCCCGTGATACCCGCTGCAATTTATGGCGGTTATTTTGGCGCGGGAGTGAGCGTCATGGTCCTGGCCGTTATCGGGCTTGTACTCGAAGAATCCTTTACCCGTCTGAATGCCTTGAAACAAGCCATCTCGTTCAGCATCAATATCGCCGCTGCCGTCTTCTTCCTTTTTTCCGGTCAGGTTCTTTGGCTGGCAGCGCTTGTCATGGCAGTTTGCGCTCTTGCAGGAGGGGCGCTCGGCGGCCGCCTCGCCGGGAGGATCAAGCCTATCATCCTGCGAAGGATAGTAATTGCGATAGGCCTCATAGTCGCCGTCATCTATTTTGTGCGGTAATGCTCGGACTATTTTTAGAAAGAATCTCTCATACGCTAATTCTGAATATTACTGTACGGTCTGAAATTTTGACATTCCCATTCTTTGCAATATAATGTCCTATTTTGCAATTAATAATCTCATCAAACACCTGTCTTCCAACATTCTTCTGAAAAATTTTCAGCTTGCACTTAGGATCGACCACAGACCCGTTTCCAAGAAAACAGGGATCGCGATACGAGGGACAATTCCCGGTGATAGAATATAAAGGATTAATAGCGATACCAGGGAATAGCACATCACAAAATTTCTAGCTAAACGTCGCCGTAATAATTAGCGAAGCAAAGAGGAGGTGTGTCATGCGTAATAAAAATGCATTTATTTGCATTATTGTTGGAACTGTATTGCTTATTGCAGGAGTCATCTCATTCAACTCCTGTGGCAGTGGCGGTAACAATGGGGGAGCAACTTCATCCGGCACAGTGGCTCTCTATGCCACCGATTGCATGTCAGATTATAAGCAGGTAGTTGCGACAATAAACAAGGTGACCCTTATAAACACAGGCAGCGGGGTCACCTGTGATGCGCTTAGTACTCAATCTACGGTTACGATCGACATCACCAATCTATCCAACGTGTTGCAGCTTCTGAATGTTGCTGATTGTCCGGCCGTGCCTTATAATAGGCTCCATATCGAATTTGCCAAGTCCGTGGAACTTATGGATAGTTTAGGGAGCCAAGCGACATGCTCATTCGTTTCTTATAAGAATGAGGCCAACAATGTGAACACGCTCCAGTGCGCGGGAGATACATGCTCACTGGACATCAATGGCGCAGTCAACGTTTTGGCAAACCATCAAACTGACGTGGCGCTCGACTTCAACCTGAAGGATTTCGACGTAGATAATTTTGGCACGTCGTGTTCCGTAACGATGAAGGTATCACCTATTCACGCAGAAGAGTTTGAACACCTTTCCCATCCCAAGGCTATCACAGGCCTCGTCTCCAACCTTACCACATCGACGGATACGTTTACTTTAACGAAACATCATTTGTCGCTAACTACGTTGTATTCGGGAATCACGTCTACCCAGCAGCCGGGTCTTGACGATCTGCTCCTTCGTGCAGAGCAGGATGGCTTGAGAACACAGGTTACGACATCGACCTTCGATTATGCTAACAAGACGATCGAGGCTTCCCAGATCTTTGTGAAAGCGGAAGGACTTGTTTCGAACCTAACGACATCGACCTTCACTCTCACGTACAATAAGGTGAATACGCTGCCTGTTGATTATAGCAAAGCTGTGGTTAAGGGGACCCTTGCCAATAATGCATTTGCAGAGGTCAAACTGTACGGATATGATGGTACCAACTTCCTTGCATCAAGGACGGGTGTTGAATATGGGTGTACAGAGCCGGATGATCGTAAGAAGGATATGGACACCGACGATTAGGCTAAAGTGATGCAGCAAGGCATGAGGTTATTGCGGCGAGAGTCCATAATGCAAGGATTGTAATCCGGCACAATAATAAAAAACATTGAGGATACGAGGGCGCAAATCAATCCAGCGGGGAGCAATCTCCCCGCTGAATCTTCGTTATGTGCACGTTTCGATTGATATTCCTCATTTCCCGTTAACGGTCACCGTTTCATGCTTGTAGATTTCATTGCAGCGGTCAGGATTTGGTTAGAGTTCATATTCTTTGAAACATTTCAAAAAAGCAGATAGTGTTCATCAGCATTGTCTATAAGAGTTTGTATAGCACTCTTCGCTGCTCTGACCTCGCGGAAATACAGCAACAAAAAGGAGAGGGTTTAAGTTAGTTTTCGCCGATTTTCAATATCCGCTTGATCGCAAACTGGTTGCTTTCATATTTTCACGAGAACAGTGCTGCCTGGTCCTTTCGAAGCTGGCCGAAAAATTCTGCGGGAAAATGGAACATATTCTTGAATACTCGGTTCATAACCGAGACAAGCTGTCTGAACTTATAGGCATCATGGTGGGATTCCCCCGTTTGCTCCGAGGTTCGCCAACTCTCGATATCCGAGATGCGCAGCTCAATGCCCAGAGTGTGCTGCTCGGTTTTTTTGCTCAATTCGTCGCGGCTGGCATAAGGCTTCGTGCCAGGGATCAGTATCTCGTTCGTATCGATGGCCCGGTGGATCGGTACAGAGAATCCGATCTTGCATTGAAATTTTCTGTGTCCTTGTGACGTATGAACGTTTTTCTCAGCATTCATGCTTAAGGCCTTATAGAAGGCAATAGCCGATGATTCCACTTCTCTTTCATCAGGCAACTCGTTCCTTCCCCTGCCTTTGGCCAAGCTGATCATCAGCCTCCTCACAGCCTCCTTCATACTATCTGGATTGCTGAAAAGTGTCTGCGTGATCGAGGGGGACACCGTGTTCTCCTGCAAAATAACCCCTCTTTTCTGGAGCGCATGGAATAGCTTGAGCGTATCATTCATGTCCTTCAGAATGAACGTTATTGCCAAGATGTCTCGGATATCGAAGGCCTCTCCTTCAATGTCCTTACCTAATTTCGTGACCATGCTTCCAGGGCTCTTAAACCTCGCTTTCACCTCTACGATATCAACGTCTACGCCGTCGCCGCTATTGAAAACGAGGCAGCCTTTCTTTGTGTCGATGCTCAAGGACTCACGCAGGCGGTGAAAAAACAACGAGATCTTGACAAAGGCCCTCCTAGCGGGCTCGGTATCAGGAGTATGGGGTGGACGTTCCCACTCGAACTTATATAAGTCGTTGAGCCCGACTCCCTGGGCCTCAAGAAAGAATCCCAGTTCGGCATAATCGTTAATATCTTGGCTATCCTCCTCGATCGATTTGACCAGGTGGACCATCTTGAGCAAGCAACAGGCCGCTTGCTGCCATTCCTGCGGAACAGCAAAGGCTCCCCCATGGTAACCGGAAAAGACAAATGGATACTTCCGCGATGAGGCCAGCAGTAAGAGATGACGTGGGTCGTCGTCCACTATGTTCCTAAAGGAACGATCCTTCAGGATAGCAGCTATCCCGGCGATAGCGTTCAGGCAGGTCCGATAAAAAGCTTCATTTGGAGAGCGCAGCGAGGAAAGCCCCGCGAGCTGTTGAGAGACGAATGGGAAGAGATCCTTGAAGAAGTAATCGTAGGCGCGGCTTATGTACTGTAACGCCCTCGTGCGTTCGCTCTTGCGCAGCTCCGTGCTGCCCAGCGTATCGAACCCACGATTGGCCATCATCCTCGTTGCCTGTCTGAGGGATGTGGCATAGTCAGTAGCGGGTTGCAGCAAAAATGGTTTCATCTCGGTTTGATCAAGGATGGAACCGAAGATTTCGTGGTGAAGTTCTTGATTGGGCTGGATATCCATGGGTAGATCTCCAAAAAGGTAAACAAACATGCATGCACACTCAATCACCTTTTATCAATTATAGCGTATAGTGCGAACTGAAAAAGAAAAAACATTCCTGATCCTAAGTAACTTTATACCGAACGTGTCAATACCTGAAGGGTATCTTATCGGTAAATCATGCGGCAGTAAAGTACCGTCTTGATCAGACTAAAAAGTATGTCTGCCATTTTAAATCCCCAATCAATGTTGGCGGGACAACAGTTGTCACAATATGCATCATGAAAGAGGAGTATACATGAATCGTTTTCCGCTAAGACTTTTACGAATAAGTCGTCTCGGTCCTGTTGATCATCTGCGCTACTCCTGCTGAAGGCCAGGACGTGCAGCGCGGAGCGCTATAAAAAGTGGCGACGTTATGAATTCCGCTTGAAGCTTCCTGGCAAATCAACGCTCTGAAGACTGCGCTGGTTTCATATCTTGGAAATATCAGAACATATCTCGAATGAGTGATAGTAAACATAATAAATTCTTAGCTAACCTTTACATTTTTACAATAATATGCCATTATCCTTAGACGAGGTAGCGCCATGCGACGTAAGATCATTGTCATTGGCCTCATTTTTTCCGTATCCCTGTTCATGTCGATGATTTGTCGTCATCCCGCATTTGCCGGCGATAAAGCCGCAGACCCCCTTGCTGAGGGAAATCAAATCTTTCCTGGATCGGCGGGTAAATCCGATGAAAGAGTATTCCTCCCCAGGGGGAACCTTTTTCAGCCGCTGATAGCTGACCCGAAGGAACTCCGCTTTTATTTCAGTTATCGTCCCTACGCGGATGCTCCTCAGTACCTGCATCAAAGCACGCAAATATTCGCCGGCAGCTTAGGGGATATATTCGGATTGTATCGTTACATTAACAACAGCGGAGGCTACAGCTGGCAGGCGAACATTAGCGGAGGGATATTCTCCGAGTTTGATATTAGAACCACGTCCTATTACCTGGTGGATTCTGATTATTTCATCGGCTTTCCTTTCACGTTCCGGAAAGGGCGCACGTCATACCGGTTGATCCTTTATCACCAGAGCTCCCACCTGGGAGACGAGTACTTGCTGCATTCCAACGTTACGCGAATCGAATTTTCTTATGAAGCGCTCAATTTCCTTGGATCATATGAGTGGACAAACTGGCGCATTTATTATGGCGGAGAAGTTATAGTCCACGTGGAACCGACTAATTATAAACCGCTCACCATCCAAAGTGGCATAGAATATTACGGTATAGATAAATTCCTGTGGGGTGGACGGTTAGTCAGCGGTTTGGATCTGAAATGTACGCAGGAAAACGATTGGCCCCTGAATACATCGTTGAAAGTGGGATTGCAATTCGACGAACGCTCGCCGCAGACTCGATCTATCCGTTTTCTGCTTGAAGGCTACAATGGATTTTCACCACACGGCCAATTTTACAACAATCGAATGCAATATATCGGTCTTGGGATCACCTTTGAGTATGATTAAGTTATGATGGTATCCCAGCCTCCTTTGCCGCCGAGGTGCAGTTTTTTGATGACCTGATAGCAGGTTTGGCTGCGGAGATATTCGCGCTGAGAATAAAACAGCAAAAAAGGAACTCTATTGTTTTTATGATGACATTCCCCTTCTGCGATCTCCTTCTGTCGTCACCCCAGTTCCCGGTGTATGACTCCTCTGCGCTCTCTGCCGTCCACGCACACCTTCAAACCATATCCTGAACCGGTCAAGATAAAGATACACCACCGGTGTTGTATAGAGCGTCAGCATCTGGCTGAATATCAGGCCGCCTACAATGGCGATCCCGAGGGGCCTGCGGAGCTCGGACCCTACCCCGTGCCCAATAGCCAGCGGCAGGGCGCCCAAAAGAGCCGCCATGGTCGTCATCATGATCGGCCGGAATCGCAGGAGACAGGCCTGATAAATCGCCTCTTCAGGGCTCTTCCGTTCCTTGCGCTCCGCTTCCAAAGCGAAATCGACCATCAGGATGCCGTTCTTTTTCACAATGCCGATCAAAAGAAGTATGCCGATGATGGCGATAACGCTGAGGTCCGTGCCGAAGATCATCATGGCGAGCACGGCACCCACGCCGGCAGAAGGCAGTGTCGAAAGGATCGTGACCGGGTGGATATAGCTTTCGTACAATACGCCGAGCACAATGTAGACCGTTATGAGCGCGGCAAGTATCAAAAGCGGCACATTGGCCAAGGAGTCCTTATACGCCTGTGCAGTTCCAGAGAATGTCCTCCTGATGCTCGGCGGCATGCCCATCTGTCGCGTTGCGTCCTCGATCGCCTTGACTGCGTCCCCGAGCGCTACGTCGGGCGCCAGATTGAAGAACGTCGTGACCGACGGAAATTGGCCCTGGTGGTTCACCGCAAGCGACGTTGCGGTCGGTTCATAATGTGTAAAGGCGCTCAAGGGAACAAACGGACCGGAGGATGAAGGAATGTAGATATTTTTGAGCGTATCGGGCCGCTGCCAGAACCGCGGCTCAACCTCCATCACCACGTGGTATTGGTTCAAGAGCGTATAGTTGATCGAAACCTGGCGCTGGCCGAAGGCATCGTATAAAGTATTGTCGATCTGCTGCGGAGTAATGCCGATCCGCGAGGCCGTGGCGCGGTCGATCATGAGCGTGGCCTGCAGCCCCTTGTTCTGCAGGTCGCTGCTCACGTCGACCACCTGTGGTAATGTTCTCATCTTCTGCAGCACGCGCTGGCCCCATTCGTTCAGCTCTGCAAGGTTTTCACCCTGGAGCGTGAATTGATAGAGCGCAATGCCGATCCTGCCGCCGACGCGCAGGTCCTGCACGGGTTGAAGAAAGGTAGGCGCTCCGGGCACGACGACCAACTTCTTTCGCAAGCGCCCGATGATCTGTGTAGCGCCGGCCTTTCGCTTGTCAAAGGATTTTAGTGAGATGAACATTCGAGCTGTGTTCGTTGTGGACCCGCCGCCTCCGCCACCGCCGGTAAACCCGGTCACATACTCCACATCGGGGTCGGTCTTGATAACATCAACAATGTCCAGCAGCTTCCCCTTCATTGCCTGGAACGACATGTCCTGCGCCGCCTGAATAGTGCCGGACAGACGTCCGGTATCCTGCTCCGGGAAGAACCCTTTGGGAACGAGGATGAATAGAAACACGTTGGTCACGATCGTTATCACGATGATGACGAGCATGATCCGCGCATGGCTGAGTGCCCAGCGAAGGCTTCTTTCGTAATGACCGTGCATCCAATTGAACGTCCATTCGCTGATCCGGAACAGGAAGCCGTGAGAGCCAGGCTTCTCGGGCCTTAGGATCGTGGCGCACATCATAGGCGTCGTGGTGAGCGAGACAAGAAGCGAGACCGTGATCGCTGCAGAAAGCGTTACTGCAAATTCGCGAAAGAGCCTGCCCACCATGCCACCCATGAGGAGGATGGGGATGAACACGGCAACGAGCGAGGCGCTCATTGACAGGACTGTGAAAGCTATCTCCTTGGTCCCGGACAGCGCTGCCTGGAAGGAAGATTCTCCTTTCTCACGGTAGCGGGTGACGTTTTCGAGCACGACGATTGCGTCGTCCACCACAAACCCCGTTGCGATCGTTAGCGCCATAAGAGAGAGATTGTCGAGCGAGTAGCCGCAGAGGTACATCACACCGAAGGTGCCGACGATCGAAACGGCGACGGCGACAGCGGGAATTATCGTGGCGCGCACGTTCCTCAGGAACCAGAACACCACGAGAATCACGAGCACGCCCGAGACCAGAAGCGTCCGTTCGACGTCCCGCAACGACCCGCGGATCGACGGGCTTCGGTCGAGCACAAGGGACAGATTGACGGCGCCGGGCAAAGCCGCTTCGAGCTGCGGGAGAAATCCTCGCACGTTGTCCACGGTCTCTATAATGTTGGCTCCCGGCTGGCGGAATACAATGACCATGACTGCCGGCTTTCCATTCACGAACCCTGCAGCGCGCAGATCCTCCACCGAATCCTGAACGTCAGCCACGTCCCTAAGCCGCACCGCGGCCCCGGACCGGTACGCTATGACCAGGGGTAAATACTCCTCGGCCTTGTTCAGCTGATCGTTCGTGCGGATCTCCCACGTTTTGTCGCCTAACGCCAACTGCCCCTTGGGGCTGTTGACATTCGTACTTGCAAGCACGTTTCGTACGCTTTCCAGGCTGATGCCGTATTTGGAGAGCGCCATGGGATTTAAATCAATGCGGACCGCCGGGAGGGAGCTCCCTCCCACGAATACCTGCCCCACGCCTTCCACCTGGGAGAGTTTTTGTGCGAGAATGGAAGAAGCGGCGTCGTACATCTGCGCCGTGCTCTTGGTATCAGAGGTGAGTGCAAGAATGAGTATGGGCGCGTCCGAGGGATTGACTTTGCGGTACGTTGGGTTGGCCGGAAGGTTCGCTGGCAGAAACCCCCGTGCCGCGTTGATAGCGGCCTGCACATCGCGCGCTGCACCATCAATGTCGCGGTTGAGATCGAACTGCAGTGTGATGCTTGTCGAGCCGCGGTAGCTCGTTGACGTCATTTCCGCGACTCCCGCGATTCGGCCGAACTGGCGTTCCAAGGGCGCAGCGACCGAGGTGGCCATAGTCTCGGGGTCCGCTCCGGGAAGCGCCGCCTGCACCGAAATCGTCGGGAAATCCACCTGAGGCAGCGGCGAGACGGGAAGCATTCGGAAGGCTATCACGCCTGAGAGCACGAGCCCAGCAGTAAGAAGCGTGGTCGCGACCGGTCTCTTGATGAAGGTTGCCGAAATGTTCATGCTGGTTCCGCTAACTTCTGGAACGAATTTCTTTAACCCTTCGTGCGAGCCGGTCGAACCAGAGATAAATGACCGGCGTCGTATAAAGGGTGAGGACTTGGCTGATGACAAGTCCGCCCACAATCGAAATGCCGAGGGGGCGACGGAGCTCGGACCCGACCCCGCGCCCGAGTGCCAGAGGCAGCGCTCCCAAAAGCGCGGCCATGGTCGTCATCATGATCGGTCGGAACCGCAGGAGGCAGGCCTGGTAGATCGCCTCTTCAGGGTTCTTTCCTTCCTTGCGCTCCGCTTCAAGTGCGAAGTCGATCATCATGATGCCGTTCTTCTTCACGATGCCGATCAAAAGAATGATGCCTATAATAGCGATGACGGAGAGCTCTGTGCGGAAGAGCATCAAAGAAAGCACTGCGCCGACACCTGCCGAGGGAAGCGTGGAGAGGATCGTAACCGGGTGGATATAGCTTTCGTACAGCACGCCGAGCACGATATAGACCGTTATGAGCGCGGCCAGGATCAAAAGCGGCTCATTCGTGAGCGAGGCCTTGAACGCCTGGGCCGTACCCTGGAAACTCCCCTGGATGCTGGCCGGAAGATTCAGCTGCCGCGCCGTATCCTCGATCGCCTCAACCGCCTCGCCGAGCGATGCGTGCGGCGCCAGATTGAACGACATGGTCACTGCAGGGAACTGGCCCTGCCGGTTTATGACCAGAGGCCCTGTTGTTTCGGATGCCTGGGTGATTGCGCTAAGCGGAACTTGCCCGCCGCTTGTGCCGCGGAGATAGATCGACTGCACCCCGGCGGGACCCTGCTGGAAGTCGGGCTTGACGGCGAGCACGACGCGGTACTGGTTCAACTCAGTAAAGATCGTGGACACCTGCCGCTGGCCGAAGGCGTCGTAGAGCGCGTCGTCAATGCTCTGCGGCGTGATGCCGAGCCGCGCGGCAGTGCTCCGGTCGATCGAAAGCGCTACCCTCAGCCCCTTGTCCTGCTGGTCGCTGCTCACGTCGCTGAGTTCCGGACGCGTACGAAGCACATCGATCACCTTCGGCGCTAGCGTGTTTAACTCATCGGTATTGGGGTCATCGAGCGTGTACTGGAACTGGGTGCGGCTGACCTTCGCGTCCACCGTGAGGTCCTGCACTGGCTGCATATAGAGCGTGATTCCCTCGACCTTGGTTAGCTCCGGCTGGAGGCGCCTGATGACCTCGATCGCGCTTGCGTCCCGATCATGTAATGGCTTGAGATTGATCAGGATCCTGCCGCTGTTCAAGGTAGTGTTGGTCCCGTCCACGCCGATAAAGGAAGAGAGGCTCTCGACTGCCGGGTCTTTGAGAATCACTCTGGCAAGGGCCTGCTGCCGTTCGGCCATGGCGGAGAAGGATATTGACTGCGGCGCTTCCGACATCCCCTGAATCGCTCCCGCGTCCTGGACCGGGAAAAAACCCTTCGGAACAATGATATAGAGCAGCACGGTCAGGACCAGCGTACTCACGGCAACTATGAGCGTTGCGGTCTGGCGCTGAAGCACCCATTGAAGTGTTTTCCCGTAATATGCGATGATGCGGTCGAAATAGAGCTGGGACGCATGGTAAAACCTTCCCTGGTTCTCCTCAGGAATATGCTTGAGGATACGCGCGCACATCATCGGCGTAAGCGTAAGCGAAACGATTGCCGAGATCAGGATCGTTACGCCCAGGGTGATGGCGAACTCCCGGAAGAGACGGCCGACCACATCGCCCATGAACAGCAGTGGGATAAGCACCGCGATAAGCGACACAGTAAGCGAGAGGATCGTGAACCCGATCTGCTTTGCCCCTTTAAGGGCCGCCTCCATCGGCGTTTCCCCTTCTTCGACGTAGCGGGCGATATTTTCGATCATCACGATCGCATCATCAACGACAAAGCCGGTCGAGATCGTTAAAGCCATGAGCGAAAGGTTGTTCAGGCTGAAACCCATCAAATACATCACACCGAATGTCCCCACGAGGGAGACAGGTACGGCAACGCTCGGGATGGTCGTTGCCGGCAGATTGCGCAGGAACAGGTAAATAACGAGAACGACGAGCGCGACAGCAAGCAAGAGCTCGTACTGCACGTCCTCGACCGAGGCGCGGATAGTTGTCGTGCGGTCGGTCAGGACCGTGACCTTGATGGACGAGGGCAATGCATTCTGAAGCTGAGGCAAAAGCTTCTTGATCCGGTCGACGACCTCGATGACGTTGGCGCCCGGCTGGCGCTGGATGTTCACGATCACGGCAGGAGACGTATTGATCCAGGCAGCCTGGTTGACGTTCTCGGCATCGTCAATCACGTCCGCGACGTCGGACAGGCGTATCGGAGCGTTGTTGCGATAGGCGATGATTAGCGGCCGGTAATCCTTGCTCGAAAAGAGCTGGTCGTTCGCCCCGATGATATAGGCCTGGCGCGGGCCGTCGAAGCCTCCCTTCGCCAGGTTGACATTCGCGGCACTAACGGCGCTTCGCACGTCTTCAAGCGTCAGACCGTAGGCTGCAAGAGCAGTGGGATTTGCATGAATACGGACCGCAGGTCGCTGGCCGCCGGAGAGGCTCACGAGCCCAACGCCGGGCAATTGAGAAATTTTCTGCGCGAACCGCGTGTCCGCCATGTCTTCAACCTGCGGCAGGGTCAGCGTATTCGAAGTGAGCGCAAGGGTCAGGATCGGCGCGTCCGCAGGGTTTACCTTGCTGTAGACGGGCGGGGTCGGGAGGTCCTTCGGCAAGAAGGTGAAGGACGCATTGATGGCCGCCTGGACCTCCTGCTCGGCAACATCGAGCGAGAGATCCAGGCTGAACAGCAGCGTGATGATCGAACTGCCGCCCGAGCTCGCCGAGGTCATCTGGGTGAGACCCGGCATCTGGCCGAACTGGCGCTCGAGCGGCGCCGTGACCGACGAGGCCATGACATCGGGGCTTGCGCCGGGATAGAAGGTGCGGACCTGGATGGTCGGATAATCAACCTGCGGCAGCGCGGAGACCGGCAACTGCTTGTACGCCACGGCGCCGGCAAGAAGAATGGCAATCATCAAGAGCGTGGTCGCTACCGGCCTCTCGATGAAAATACGGGAGATGTTCATTTGCTCTGCCTTTGGGGGGTCGGGGCCCCGCTGCTTTGGCCCTTCACCTCGACCTTACTGCCGTCGCGAAGCCGGTCCGCTCCGTCCACCACGACGAGTTCACCAACAGACAGCCCGGAGGTAATAGACGAGTTCCCTTCCTGGGTAATCCCGACGGTGACGGGACGCAGTGCTGCCGTCTGGTCTGTTTTCACTACATAGGCAAACATGCCCTGGGGGCCCCGCTGTATGGCAGGCGCCGGAACAATAAGAGCATCGTGTTTGACGTCAATGATGAGGCGGGCATTGACGAACTGGTTCGGAAAGAGTTCATTGTTCGTATTCGGGAACGTGGCCTTGAGCTTGACCGTGCCCGTGTTCGGGTCGATCTGGTTGTCTACCGTCAAAAGGGTGCCCGTTGCGAGTTTCTGAGTCTGTTCTCTATCGTACGCCTCGACCGTCAGCCGTGTTCCGCTCCTCAGTTTGCCCAAGACCTGCGAGAGATTGTCTTCGGGGAGAGAGAAAATCACCGTGATCGGTTGCAGCTCGGTGATCACGACGAGGCCGCCTGTATCGGTGGCGTGAACGATATTCCCCGGGTCGACTTGACGTAACCCTATTCGGCCGCTAATCGGTGCAGTGATGCGGGAGTAGATCAATTGCAGCTTGGCGTTATCGATCTGCCCCTGATCGGCCTTGACCGCTGCTTCATATTGGTGCACTAGGGACTCCTGGGTGTCGAGCTGCTGCTTTGGGATTAAATCCTTCTTGACCAGGTCTTTATACCGTTCCAGGTCGAGCTGGGCGTTTTGCAAAAGCGCCTGATCGCGGGCCAATGCCCCCTCGGCCTGGGTCAGCTGTACTTCAAAGGGTCGCGGGTCGATTTCGGCAAGTAGCTCACCTTTTTTTACAATCTGACCTTCCTGGAAGAGGATTCTTGTCAACTCTCCGTCAACGCGGCTTTTCACGGTGACGGTTTCAAGCGGCGTGACCGCGCCGAGCCCGGAAAGATAAACATCGAAATCGCCCTTCTTCACTGCGGTAGCCACAACCGGTATGCCAGGTGCAGTGGCAAGTCCCTGCTGGGCAGTGCGCGAAGCTTTTTGCCCGCCCCTGGCTAAGAAGATGAAGGCCCCGACAACAAGGAGACAGGCCACGACCAGACCGATCCACCAGCGCCCAAGGAATGTTGCGAAACGGGTCCGCACCGGCATATTGTTGTTATTAGTTTCTTGTGTGAATCTCATAGTCATGGCCTCACGAATGGATATTCCTGTCCCCCGAGCGCGTTCCAGAGCCTAAACGGGAATGTCGATTGTCCCTGGTTTCTCTACAGAATTACTGGAGTGTGAATGCGAACGGGATGATAACAGTGATCTCGCATCATTGTCAACTTTGTATTTGTTTCCCTATCAAGTGCCAGCAGAAGCCCTCCTGTCGAAGATATGCAGGGACGCACGAATGTTATTCGTCTTCACCTGAAGACGCTTGCGTACTGGTTTGTGCGGAGTCTGCCTCAGGACCTCCTGGTATTCACCGGCATATGTGCCCATAAGCGGCGTAAGATCAGGATGCACCGGTCCATTCCAGGCACTGCCGAATACAACGCCATTTGGCGATATCTATTCCCGGATTGTCGCAGCATCAGACTCGATTGTATGAATCGTGCAACCATTGAGGACCGTTGTGGCGCCCTCCACGGCTAAGAAAAACTTACGAACTGACGCGATCGAATCAACTGATTCACCCAGTGCGGCCTACGCAAACTGGACGGCCTGTAACATAAAAAGAGCACAGGGTGTTCTTTTTACGACCGTGGAATCCCCCCATCGTTATTGTAACTGCTCAGGTCGCCCTCCACTAACAGTTGACTCTATGGGTGTTCTCGTCTCTCCCCAGATGGTTTACCACTGCCACCAGAGGGCTGATGGCCTTCCCTGCCTCCATGGGAGGGCGGCGGAGATATTCTCCTTTCCTTTGTCACTGCCCGTTCACGTGAACCTCTGAATATTGTTTCATTCGCTCCTCGAACCCCGGGAGAAATGTAGCGTTTTGGATCGTGTGGTGCTCCTATGCCAGCAAAGGTTCGTCCATTGAATCTCCTCACGGGATCAATTCGGACAACCCTGTTTGTGCGGTGATCAACAAAATGATTGGAGATGACTTCGACCCTGCCATGGACATGGACAACCCTGTGGAAATCAGTCAAGATGTAGTATCCGGGAAACCAGAAATTCCATCCCCAAAAGGGATACGGAACCCATGCGTATAAGTAAAAGTAATCCTGAGGAGGGGGGTAATAGGTCACCGCCGGTGGCCCCTCGTTGTAGTAATAGTTGTTTATCACGGCATTATCAGGAGCAGTGATATTACCTGGAGCCGTCTGGGCCATCTGTCCTGGAGCACCACCCCTGACAGCTAAGTTAGCCCCGGCTGTAACATTCTGCAATGACTGTAATGCTTCACCCTTATCCATTTTTAATCTGTTGGATTCTGCAGCAAGGCTTATTGACTGTGCCAACTCTCCGACAATGTCAGGCGTAACCGGGTAATCGGCAATCCACCCGTTCCGAGGCGCGATGCCGGCATTCCCGAGCAGGTTCTCTGCTTCAGCCTCGTTGGTAGCTGTTCCCAGCTTGAGCGCATCAGCAAGCTTGACCGCTAAATCTCCTTCCCGAATCAATGGCTGAGCAATTGGAGGCTGCTCTCCTGCAACTTGCCCAGCTTGCGCATAGATGCCTACAGGCATTAGAACCAAGACACACAATGCCACCGCCGCTATAATGAACAATCTTCTCATGGTTGTTGCTCCTTTCATTTTTCGCTAAAGACAGAGTAGATTTCTTTCTCTATATATTAACCTAAATCCAGCTTAATTTCTATAATACAACATTGACAACTCCGTTGAATCCGTTGATTAAGCAAACAACATAACGATGAATACAAGCAACTCGACTGCCGTATTCTGCCTACAGGCAATAAAACCAAGAGTTATTAGTGCACGGCCTCAAGTACAACGGCTACGGAAATGCCTGCCAACAGAAGCAATCCGCCGAGGAAAATTATTTCTGCGGCTTTTTCATATGATTCGCTTGCTCTCTTGGATCGCATGGAAACGTATGATAAGAGACTAGAAGTAAAGAAGAGAATTATAGCCACCGCGGATATCTCATCGATTATGGTCTCATGTGCTATTTTCGATAATTTTATAAAGTTGAGTATTACAAAACACAGCCCTAATAAGTTTGAGGATGTTGGCAAAATATGATTTGACATTTTACTTTTATCATTACCATTATTAGTCATCTGAATGCCCTTCTAAATCTTTAACCATTGTCAGCATCCTCGTTGAATCATAAGCCTGGCAGAGGCCGCAACAACAAATAAGATTAATGAAGCTGAAAAGCTCCAGCTTTATTTCCGGGTGAGACGCTCTTTCTGTTTCTCGTCAGGATTCAATATGCATGAGAGCGAGGAGCAACAGAGCAACCAACAAAGTAACGCCGTAGATAAATAAATTATAATTTGCCTATTTTGTGCACCAGGTACTTGGCGAAAAAAAAGATGGCAAAGCTCCAGACAAGGATAATAGCTGAGACGAAGCGACGCTTGTTGGCCGTGCCGGCACCGAGATATTTGGCTGCCCGTTCCCTGCAATCGTCGAGGATGACGGGGTCGATAATCTTCCTGCTGATGAGGTAGCTTATCCTGAGAACAACGATGTCGTCAATTTGGCCCCAGAACGGTACCGTATCGTTGATTAAGTCGTACGGTGATGCCACGTAGGCAATGGCAAACAAAAGAATCAGCTTCACATACCAGCGTACGCACCTATCCCAGAGCGCGAACCACATCGCAAGGACTTCTATGGAGAACGACTTCACGGCTTTTTGGAGACGTTCACGAATCGTCATACTGATTTTATATACCATCTTTTCTTCGTTCATCGTTATCCTTACACTACCAGCCTCCATGCTGTTTATTGCCGGCCCAGAGAGGCGCGCCCTTGTCATCGCGAAGCTTCAGCACTTCATCGCCCTTTCTTACTTGGCCGGCAAGAAAAATAATTTGCCCGTCTATCGCGGTCTTGACGCCCTTAACCTCCACTTTGTCGCCTTGAATGATCCTGACACTCTGCAAATCAACATAAATATGTGGACCGAGATACACGAGGAGGTTCTGGCCGCCTGTATTCAGTTCCAAACCGACGCCCGACGTCTTTCCGTTTCTCGTCTCGATGTCTTTAACTGCAGCAACTTCACCGCTCGCCATCTCCACCTGAGAGGAATCATACTTCTGTTGCCCCTCGCTCTTCATTCCCCCTCTCCCTCCCATGCGACCAAAACCCTGCTGCGCGGAAACCGACGTTGTGAGGAGAGCTGCACAAAATAATATAAATAAACCGGCATTCACGAACCTTTTCATAATTTGTGTCTCCCTGCTTTATCTCACCGTGCCCGGGTGAGTAAGCCGTTCCTTTGTTATAAGTTCTAAATAATTTGAAACCAATGCCTGGCACATACTCATTCATGACGAATCACTCATATCGCAGAGCATCGATGGGATTCAGGAGTGACGCCATATAGGCAGGATAGAAACCGAAGAAGATTCCTATGAAGCCGGAAAAACCAAACGCCAGCAGGATGGAAAGTAGCGACACGACCGTGGCCCATCCCGAGATGGATGAGAGGATCATGGCTGTGGACACGCCAACAATAATCCCGATGACGCCCCCGATCAGAGAAAGCGTAAGCGCCTCGATGATGAACTGAAGCCGGATGTCCCAGGTCTTCGCTCCGATGGCCATGCGGATCCCGATCTCGCGAGTTCGCTCCGTTACGGACACAAGCATGATGTTCATGATCCCGATCCCGCCGACAAGGAGCGAAACGGACGCGATGGCTCCCAGCAACAAGGTCATAACCTGTGTGGACTGTTCCCGGGCCTGCATTATCTGGGTAAGGTTCCGCACTGTGAAATCACTGTCCTGCTTCTGGCCGATGTGGTGTCGCTGCCTAAGCAGCTCGGTTATCTGTTGTTCGGCCGTGGACAGGTCCTCAGCGCTCCTCGCCTTGACCATGATGGTCCTCACCATGCCGGGGAACTGGGTACCGAAAAGCTTCTTCTGGGAGGTGGTCACAGGGACATAAATAACGTCATCCTGGTCCTGACCCTGAGTCGATTGGCCCTTGATGGACAGAACGCCCATCACGGTAAAAGGAACATTTTTGATCCTGATCGTCTGGCCTATGGGGTTTTGGCTTCCGAAAAGATTGTCCACGACGGTCTGGCCGAGCAGACACACCTTCGTTGCGCTCTTCACGTCCTGCTGGGTAAAAGGGCGGCCGGACGCCAAAGGCCAGTCTCGGACTATCAACATGCCTGGCGTTGTCCCGGTCACGGTGGTTGACCAGTTCAGGTGCCCGAACACGATCTGCGTTCCGCCTCCCAAAGTGGGAGCGACCTCTTCTACTGAGGAGCATTCCTTCAGGATGGCCTCGGAGTCTCCCAGGGAAAGTGTAGGCTGAGAGCCTGCCCCCATCCGTACCCCGCCGGAAGACGTGGATCCGGGCATGACAATGAGGAGATTGCTTCCCATGCTCGCAATCTGCTCGGCGATCTGTCGGCTGGCGCCGGTGCCCACGGCGACCATGGCGATCACCGCGCCCACGCCGATGATGATTCCGAGCATGGTGAGGGCGGAGCGCATTTTGTTTACCCACAGAGCCCGGAACGATATCTTTATGGTAGAAGGAATGTTGATCATGTTGGTTAGTATCAACTATTTATGAATCGATCAATATTTTTGTCCTCTCCGCACTCATCGCTTACGATGCGGCCGTCGATGAATTTTATGATCCTCTTGCTGTATGCTGCGATATCCGGCTCATGGGTCACCAGGATGACCGTGAGATGCGAGTCGAGATTCAGCTTGACAAATAATTCCATGATCTCGATGCTCGTCTTCGTATCGAGGTTCCCCGTCGGTTCGTCCGCCAGAATGATGGGCACTTCGTTCACGAGCGCCCTGGCGATGGCGACCCGCTGCTGCTGGCCGCCGGAAAGCTGGTTCGGTCGGTGGTCTTCCCTACCCTCGAGTCCGACGTTCTTGAGCGCCATCCGTGCCCGCTCGTGGCGTTCCCGTGCATGTATCCCGTCGTAGAGCAAGGGGAGCTCCACGTTCTCGATGGCCGATGTCCTCGAGAGGAGGTTAAACCCCTGAAACACGAAGCCTATCTTCTTATTTCTAATTTCTGCGAGATAGTCCCGTGACAGGCTACCGACGTCAACCCCTTCGAGGAGATAGGCGCCGTTCGAGGGCTGATCAAGGCAACCCAGAATATTCATGAATGTGGATTTGCCAGAGCCCGACGGGCCCATGACTGCCACAAACTCACCCTGGTCGATCGTCGTCGTGACCGATTTCAATACATCGAGATCGATATCGCCAAGATGATAGGTCTTCGATATTTCACGCACTTCGATCAAAGACATAGTTAGAACATCCTCGGGCCCGCAGGCGTAGACAGGCCTTTGCCTTTGTGCAGTACTTCTACGATCAGCTGCTGCCCTTCTTTCAAACCGCCTGAAACGACTTCGGTATAGTTCCCGTCACTAATGCCTGGCGTCACGCTGAAGCGCTTCGGCTTTCCGTTGTCGAGAACCCAGACAGCCGGCCCCTTCTTCTCAGCGCCTGTGTTCGCGACGGAGGCTAAGGGCGTCTCGGAAAAACGAAATCTGAGCGCCGCATTCGTGATCCTGACCACATCGTGTCTCATCGTGATTATGAACGAGACATTTGCGGTCATGCCGGGCATGAGTTTAAGATCCCGGTTATTCACTTCGATCACAACGTCGTAAGTGACCACGTTCTGCACAATGATGGGGGCCTGCCTGACCTGCCAGACTTTTCCCCTGAACGTCGTATCGGTATAGGCATCCACAGTGAACTCCACGTCCTGACCGACCTTCACTACGCCGATGTCCGACTCTGCCACGTTCGTGTCGATCTGCATCTTCGTCAGGTCCTGGGCTATTGTGAACAGCGTCGGCGTTTGGAAACTCGCGGCAACGGTCTGTCCCACATCGATGTTCCGGGATATCACCACACCGTCAACCGGGGAGAGGATTTTCGTGTATTCGAGGTTCTGCTTTGCGTAATCAAGTGAAGCTTTCGCCTGTTCTATCTGCGCCTTGGCTACGTCCACCAGTGCCTTATCGGTTTGGTAGGTCGTCTCTGCCGTATCCAGGTCGCTTTGCGCAATAAGTTTTTTTGATAATAAGTCCTTGTTCCGGTCATATGTCCTCTTGTCGTTAACGAGCGTGGCCTCCGCCTTTTCCAGATTTGCCTGGGAGGAGGTCAAATTTGCCTGGGCCTGCAGCACCTGGGACTCGAATGTGGAGGGGTCAATCTGCGCGATGATCTGACCTTTTTTCACGCGGGAATTGAAATCTACGTAGAGTTTCATGAGTGTGCCAGATACCTGGGTTCCGACCAGGACCGTGGTTACCGCGTTGACGGTTCCCGTTGCTGTCACGGCCGCCTGGATGTCGCCCCTCGTAACCGGATCTGTCCTGAATTGCGGACCGTTACCTTTTCTACCGAATGCGATGACAGCAATTGCGATGATTGCTACGACAACTGCTGCACCAATTACCATCTTCTTTCTCATACGCTCCTCTTTGAGATTTGAAATCTTCATGACGCATGCGAGGCCTTGTCTCTTTCTGAAAATAT
>DATJZV010000163.1:0-6356 GCA_035498715.1 Nitrospirota bacterium | reverse complement strand
TACCCATTCAACAAACAATCTCGGAGTGCTATAATCAAATATAATGATACAATTTAGCATCTGAATCCCCACACCCTTGCCCCATTCCCGATGGGGAGAAGTGACAAGGATGTGGCAAAATTAGACGCCTTTGTATTAATTTGTTATTCGCGACATTAGTATGTTTCGTGAAAATTGTTTTCCGCAGATACTCCCTATATTCCCTGTGAGCTCGGTGGCGAATGTTCTTTATCCGAAGGAGATGCATTCATGAAAACAGCTGTGATTATGACGAAGCAAGTTCATACTATTGGGCCGGAACAAACCTTGAAGGATTGCGCACAGATTCTTAAGGAACACCACGTAAATGGCCTCGTAGTATTGAATGGGGAAACGATTGTGGGAGTAATTACGAAGGCCGATATTTTCAAGGCCATTCTGCTAAACGGCCTTGTGGTGTTAGATGGGGGAACGGTTGCAGGAGTAATTCCAACAGCCGAAATTTCCAAGGCTATGCTGCCAGGCTATCCCGACATTATAGATGGCGAGCGCCACATGGCGAGCTTCGAGCGTATCGAAGAGAGGGCGCACCAGTTGGATGACCTGAAGGTGCGGACCATTATGGGGACGCCGCCCATCACCATAACGAGCGATACGCCCATCGTGAAGGCAGGTTCTCTCATGATCCTCAAAGGGATAAAGCAGCTCCCTGTTGTCGACAATGGCAGGCTGTCGGGTATTGTCACCCTGACAGATATCATTAACTACATTATGGAGAAGATCAAGTAGATGACGGCAATTGTTCCAGACACGACCTCACGAAACAACGCATAAAATTATTATATATTTGATTAAGACAAAACTGTAGATAAAGATTAAAATTATGTTTTGATCAGACCAACAATTTCAGATCATAATTCAGCGACACTGTAAAGCCCAAAGAGATTTATGGGAAAATCGATAATTTATAAAATCAAAGAAGTGTCTCTTTGAGAATTGCTCCATGCGCCGTTGCTGCAATATCTTATGATTTTAACCAGAAATTCTGCGGGGCTTGCCCGGTTCGTGTGGAGTAACCGCATTTCCCCTTGACATTGCCCTCCGATTTGATGTAAATTTTTACCGCTTTTGTTATTTTCAGCCGCAGGACCCCGAATCATTCGGTATTTGAAAATCGATTTTATTTTGACTAATGAACGTTGCGAGTATATTTTCGATAGGCATTCTCTGTTTTCTTTTCGGCGCAGTTGCTTCACAGCTTCCGCTCTCGAAAGTACGAAACTTCAGCTATCTCTTCTCCTTGACAGGCGCTCTTTTCTTCCTCGCCGCAGGCGGGTACCTTCTCTTTACCCCGGCCTTCACCAGCGCGGACATAGCCGTTTCACCGATCTTTAGCTTTACCTTTTATGCTGACGCGCTCTCCGCTTTCTTTGTAGTTCTTATATCGCTTATCACCATTTCCGTCTCGCTCTACTCCATCGGCTTCACCCGGGGGATCAAGAACGCCGGGTTCATGGGATTCCTGTACAACATCCTTATCCTCAGCATGTACGGCGTGGTCCTCTCCGCGAACATCTACACCTTCCTCGTTTCCTGGGAGACCATGGCAGTGGCCTCATACTTCCTCGTGGTCTTTGAGCGGAACGAGGAGACGGCAAAGGCGGGCCTCTTTACCGTGGTGATGACCCACATCGGAACGGCCTTCATCATCGGGCTCTTCCTTGTTCTGGCGCACTACACGGGGAGCATGGATTTCGCGTCCATGCGGGCGGCTGCCCCGAGTCTGCCGCAGGGCGTCAAGACCCTGGTCTTCATCTTTTCGATCATAGGATTTGGCACTAAGGCGGGCATCATCCCGCTCCACACCTGGATACCCCGGGCCTATCCCGTTGCCCCATCGAACATTACCCCTCTCATGTCAGGCGTCATGATCAAGACTGCGGTGTACGGCTTCCTCAGGATCGCCCTGGACGTGCTGGGTGCAGGGCCCGAGTGGTGGGGGATAACGATCATCGCGGTCGGCGCGGTCTCCGCGGTCCTTGGCATCCTCTATGCGATCATGGAGAATGACCTCAAGGTCTTTCTTGCCTACTCGAGCGTGGAGAACGTCGGTATCATCCTCCTGGGGATCGGCGCGTCCATGATGTTCCGGAGCAGCGGAATGCTCGTCCTCTCGGGCTTTGCCCTTGCAGCGGCGTTCTACCATGCTCTGAACCACGCCCTCTTCAAGGGACTCTTGTTCCTTGGAGCCGGCTCCGTAGTGAATGCCACCAGGACAAGGAATATGGAGAAACTGGGTGGGCTCCTCAAGGTAATGCCCTACACGGGATTCTTCTTCCTCCTGGGCGCTCTTGCCATTACTGCTTTACCGCCTTTGAACGGGTTCGTGAGCGAGTGGCTCACGTACCAGTCGCTCCTTCTCGGCTTCCAGTCGCCATCCGTCGTTGCGAAGATCGTCTCGCCCTTGGGCGGCGCGGCACTGGCGCTCACCGGTGCCATCGTGGCTGCCGGTTTCGTCAAGACCTTCGGCACCACGTTCCTCGGAATGGCGCGGAGCGAGCATGCTAAGTCGGCCCAAGAGTCCTCGGCATGGATGGTCCTGGGCATGGCGTTCCTGGCGTTATTTTGTATTCTCTTCGGCGTCTTCCCGCGAATTCCGGTCGCGCTCCTTGCGCCAGCGGTCTTTACCATAACGGGATCGTACGTAGAACTGCACCAGCAGGGCGTCTTGTTGACGCCCGTGTCCTCAGCATCGCTCTCAACGACTGCGCTTGCCGTTTCCATGGCGATGATCTTCATCGCTGCAGTCATTTTTGTGAGGCTCGCAGGTGGCAGGAGAAAGACCGTGTATGCCGATTCCTGGGACTGCGGCATACGGGGGCTCACGCCGCGAATGCAGTACACTGCAACGGCGTTCACCAAGCCCCTCAGGATCATTTATAAACGGATCTACCTCCCGAGCAGGGACCTGAAGGTCACATACCTGATAAAGCCGTTCTTCGTGAAATCCATCCGATACGGCGGCGAGATCACGCCGTTCTTTGAGCGGTATGTGTATGAGCCGGTCATGTGGTTCATCCAAGCGGTTGCCGGCAAGGTGAAGTTGCTTCAATCCGGGAGCCTGCAGCTGTATCTGGCTTATATTTTATTTACGCTGATACTGTTGCTGATATTTGGCACATGAGACGACCACGGGGTTACGGCGACACGGAGAAATAAGAAAAGGCCAAAGATCATCAATGCATTTCAATAGCCAATGTCGAAATTTATGATGTTTGCATGGGGATGGTTGGAAATTGTTTGAAATTTATTGATCTCGATCTGGGATCGTGTCATCTATGGATTATTTTCAGTTTCTCATAATCATCTTCTTCTCTCCTCTCGTGAACGGGGTGATCAAGAAGCTCAAGGCGAACATGCAGGGAAGAAAAGGGCCCGGCATCCTTCAGCCTTACTACGACCTCTTGCGTCTGTTCAAGAAGGACATGGTGGTATCCAGCGTCACTTCCTGGGTATTCACGGCAGCACCCTATGTCGTATTCGTCTCAACTATAGCCGCGGCCATGATCGTCCCTGTCGTTTCCGTGAAGCCGCCTTACAGCATGATGGGCGATGTGATCGTCCTCATCTACCTCTTCGCCCTTTCACGGTTCTTCATGGCTCTTGCCGGCCTCGACGCCGGGACCGCCTTCGGGGGTGAGGGGAGCAGCAGGGAGATGACCGTCGCTATTCTCGTTGAACCCATGATGATGCTCGCGCTCTTTGCGGCCGCCATAGCCGCCGGCTCCACCAATATCGCGGTTATTGCCGCGAAGCAGGGCGCTGCATACTCTCCATCGCATCTGCTGTCGCTCTCCGCATTTGTCGTCGCGATCATCGCCGAGACGGGAAGGGTGCCGGTCGACAACCCGGACACGCATCTCGAGCTCACCATGATCCATGAAGGAATGATCCTGGAATATTCGGGCCGTTATCTGGCGCTCATGGAATGGGCCCACTACATAAAGCAGATGGTCCTTTTTACGCTGGCAGTCGATATCTTCTTTCCCGCGGGAATTGCCAATGGTGTTACATTCGCAGGGCTTATCGTCCCGCTCGGCATCTACGCGGCCAAAATGCTTGGGATGGCCGTCCTCATGGCGGCCGTGGAGTCCACGCGGGCAAAGGTGCGCTTCTTCCAGCTACCGTCGATCCTTGGAGGAGCCTTCGTGCTCGCGTTCCTGTCGCTCGTGACGCATATCATGATGGGGAAGTGAGGACGTCGGTGAACATCGAATTGAAATTGACGATTGAAAACTTTAAGAATACATTCACCATTGAGGCCATGGGGTCGCTGAAAAAAGCATTGCTGTCTTCTACCGCTATGTGCCCTTATCTCTGCGGAGAAAATTTTATTGCTCTTATTAAAAAAGGGATCGCGTCATGAAAGTCTGGCTGGAAGCTTTCTCGATAACTGATTTCATTTCCGTCGGCATTCTCCTGACGGCCGTCACCCTGAACGCCTTCAAGAGCATCGAGTCCTATGTGAAGGCATACACGATCAATTCCTGGCTCCTGTCCGGCCTGATCGCCGTGGTGGCGGTCCTCGTGGGCGAAACGCATCTCTATATCGCGGCTCTGCTCACGCTTGCCACCAAGGGGATCATCATACCGCTTTTCCTGCGGCGGATCGTGCGCCAGATGCGGGTGACGCACGAAGTGCAGCCCTACATCAGCAACTCCGTGTCGCTCGCCATCTCGGGCATCCTTGTGGCCGTGGTGTACGCATCGCTCAAGGACGGAATCTTCGTCACCGGGTTTTCGAAGAACGTGCTCCAGATATCCATCGCCGTCATCCTCATCAGCCTTTTCATCATGATCACGAGAAAAAAGGCGCTGACCCAGGCGATAGGGCTTCTGTTCATGGAGAACGGACTGTTCCTCGCGGGGTTCTCTTTGACCTTCGGCATGCCGACTATAATCGAGCTGGGCGTTCTGTTCGACATGCTGATGGGCGTGATCATTCTTGGGATCTTCGCCATCCAGATCAAGAGGGCCTTTGCATCGGCAGATCTGGACAAGCTTACGGTACTTAAAGGATAGGACGGAGAGAGTGCGGAGCTCACAGTCCAAGTTCAGGGAGAGAGGATATACGTGGTCGCAATACTGATCATACCGGTCGTAACGGCCTTCATATGCTATGTGCTGAGGAATGCACGCTTGATCGGATATGTGAGCCTCGCCGGCACTGCCGTCCTGGCGCTGTATGCCTATCCGACGGTTGCAGCATCCATTTCCGCTCCGGTTGCGGACTTGGGCGGAGCCTTCTCCATGGACGCTCTCTCGGGCTATATCATGGCGATCATCATTTGCCTGAGCCTCGCCTCGGCGATCTATTCCATCAGCTACCTCGAGCACGAGCTGGAGGCCGGGCTCATTGATCTCCGCGGGGTCAGGCGCTATTACGGCCTGTTGCAGCTCTTCATCTTCACCATGCTTATCGTGACCATGGCGAACAATCTGGCGATCATGTGGATCGGGATCGAGGCCACGACGATCGTGTCGGCCCTTCTCATAGGGCTCGGGTTCCATAAGCGGCCTTTGGCAGTCGAAGCGGCCTGGAAATACATCATCCTCTGCACGGTCGGCATCACTTTCGCGCTCCTCGGGACCTTCATCGCCTATTACGCTTCCACGGCGGTCATGGGGACCGAGGGGGCGCTCAACTGGACGGCGCTCAAAACCGTGGCCCCCCGGCTTAATCCCGTGACCATGAAGCTGGCATTCATCTTCGTGCTCGTGGGTTACGGCACCAAGGCCGGCCTGGCGCCGGTGCATAACTGGCTGCCGGACGCGCACAGCCAGGCGCCCAGCCCCATCAGCGCGCTGCTCTCGGGGATCCTCTTAAACACCGCATTCTACGGGATCATGCGCTTTGTATCTATCGTCGAACCGTCGACGGGAGAAGCGTTCACCGGCACCCTGTTGATCATCTTCGGGCTCATCTCGGTCGGCATCGCGGCCATATTCATCCTCGTGCAGGAGAACTACAAGCGGCTCCTTGCGTACAGCAGTATCGAACACATGGGCATCATCTCCCTCGGCGTCGGCATCGGCGGGCCGGTAGGCATCTATGGGGCACTCCTTCATATCCTGAACCACGCGCTGGCAAAGCCGCTCATGTTCTTCGCCTCAGGAAAGATCCAGGCTCGCTTCGGCTCGACGAATATTGCCAACGTGAACGGCGTGCTCTCTTCCATGCCGCTCCTCGGCACGTTGACCTTCATAGGCGCTTTGTCGCTTTCGGGTACGCCGCCCTTCAATATATTCGTGAGCGAGTTCACGGTGCTGAAGGCAGCCGTCGACAGGGGGCTCTGGCCCCTGGTAATCCTCTTCCT
>DATJZV010000162.1:0-2550 GCA_035498715.1 Nitrospirota bacterium | reverse complement strand
TCGGGGATGTCCAGCTTCGGGTTCCCAATGGTCTCAGCATAGATGGCCCGGGTCTTTGGCGTGATCGCTTTTTTGAACTCCTCGGGCTTCGCCGAATCAACGAATTTCACGGTCCTGCCGAGTTTTGGGAAGGTATAGTGGAACTGTTGGTATGTGCCGCCATAAAGGTTGTTCGCCGAAACGATCTCGTCGCCGACCTGCGTAATGGCCAGGAGCGCCAGGGTCTGGGCAGCCTGCCCCGACGAGACGCCCAGCGCGCCGGTGCCCCCTTCGAGAGCGGCGATCCGCCGCTCGAATACATCGTTCGTGGGATTCATGATGCGCGTATAGATATTTCCGAATTCCTTGAGGGCAAAGAGATTCGCGGCATGATCCGTGTCCCTGAACACATACGAGGTAGTCTGGTAGATGGGTACCGCCCGCGCTCCTGTTGCAGGATCAGGGTTCTCCTGGCCCGCATGAATGGCTAAAGTATCAAACCTTCTAACTGACATGGTATTTTCTTCTCCTCTATTTTTCTTTTTCGTTCAGATATCCGGACATTCCCTCAGAAACGACAGTCGGGTGTGAACCTATTACCTCATGTACTCCTGAAACAGCCATGTTGAGAGATACCGCTCGCCTGTGTCCGGTAGCACAGTCACGATGAGTTTGCCGGCACTACTAGGCCGCTTTGCCACTTCAAGCGCCGCCCAGAGCGCTGCACCGGACGATATCCCTACCAGTAGTCCCTCCTCTTTCGCCGCCCTTCGCGCTGTTGAGCTCGCATCGTCATTCGTAACCTGGATAACCTCGTCGATGAGCTCACGCTGCAGGATATCCGGTACGAATCCTGCGCCGATACCCTGGATCTTGTGTGGGCCGGGTTTGCCGCCGGAAAGGACCGGCGAATCCTTGGGTTCAACTGCAATTGCCTTGAAAGCTGGCTTCCTCTGCTTAATAATCTGGGTAACGCCGGTAATGGTCCCGCCTGTGCCCACACCGGCAACAAGGATGTCCACTTTCCCATCAGTATCATTCCATATCTCTTCAGCAGTTGTCCTTCTATGAACATCCACGTTCGCAGCGTTCTTAAACTGCTGTGGAATAAACGTGCCTTTCTGCTCCTTTGCGAGCTCTTCGGCTTTCTCGATCGCACCCTTCATTCCCTTGCTGCCCTCGGTCAGCACAAGTTCTGCGCCAAAGATCCTCAAGAGAGCCCTTCGCTCCATGCTCATGGTCTCGGGCATGGTAAGTATCAACCGGTAACCTTTGACGGAACAGATGTACGCCAGCGCGATTCCCGTGTTCCCGCTCGTGGGCTCGATGATCACCGTGTCTTTATTGATCAATCCTGCACGTTCAGCTGCTTCTATCATGGACAGTCCTATTCTGTCCTTGACACTGGCCAGGGGATTGGCCTTTTCAAGCTTTACCACGACTTCTGCCTGAAACCCCTCCGTCAGCTTGTTTATTCTAATCAGCGGCGTATTACCAATAACCTTTGTTATGTCATCATATATTTTCACTATCTTATGCCTCTTATTTTTTTTCCACCATGACCTTGAAGTAGTTTGTTTCAGGGATCACAAGCAATACCTGATGTCCCTCATCCTTGAGACTTCGCGTGACGTTCACGATCGGCTCACCGTCATCGAGATAGAATTCGATCGTTTCGCCGCTCTTGATCTTGTCCATCGCGAGCTTTGCTTTCACGAAGTTCAGGGGACAGCAGACGCCTCTGAGGTCGAGAAAATTCCTCTTTGCCGCTGACGCGGTGTCAGGATCCACGTCGACCGGGGTTCCCTTGGTCTCTTCAGAAAATATCTCGGCAAATGCCTTTTCCACCCCGATCCGGTCAAGGGTATGCCCGAACCGTTCCTTTTTCCTGCCTTGAGCGAGATAAAAATCAAACGCCTTTCTGATATAGCTGAGCAGTTCTTCTCTTGATTCGATCAGCGCTTTTGCTTTAGTTCCAAGCCGGGGCTTCTTGCCCATGGTGCCGCCGAGATACAACGTATATCCTGTCTTCCGTGCAGTCCATGCTGAGGAGGGACAGTTCCTGATGCAAAGCCCGCAGTAAATGCATGCATCCCTATCGAGAACAAACTCTGAATTCTTCTCTTCAATTGCCTGGGCCGGGCAGATACTCACGCACAGCCTGCACGATATACATGCTTCTTTGTCCCAGCCCGGTAGCACGCCGCCCATGACTCCGACATCGTTCTCCACAGGCTTTGAGCAGTTGTTCGGGCAACCAGAGACGCCTATCTTGAATTTATGCGGCGCCTGCTGGCGGAAATAAACAGCATCAAGGTCCGCAGCAAGTTCTTTGGTCTCGATAATACCCGAGGTGCAGGTCTCACTTCCCGGACAGGCCACGATCCCCCTGCCCCGGGGACCACAGACGCCAAGCACGATCCCGCTCTGCTCGAGTTCCTCACGGGCAGACTGAAGATCGTCGACATGGATATTGTGGATCTCCACCGCCTGGCGCGTGGTGAGGTGCACCTGACCTCTGCCGTATTTCTTAGAAACCCGGGCGACGACGCTTAGTTCCTCAGCCGTCAT
>DATJZV010000161.1:0-6651 GCA_035498715.1 Nitrospirota bacterium | reverse complement strand
ATGCCCTGGATGCCAGTTTCTGGGCGGTCAGGCTGTCTAGGTGGTCCCCGATCCAGCAGGCACGGCATACATTAGCTGCGTACTTGTGCAGTGAATACTCGCCGTACCCGAACTTTTCATTGATGGTGTGAAACGCTGCTGTCCTAGCTTTTCCATGAGGCATGTTCCGTGCAGTCTTCCATTCGTCGGAACCACGCATGGCATTAAGGCGCGTGAGGGCCTCGGAGAGACAGGCATTGTAGAGATTACGTCCCGCGTTAAGGCGCACCTCCAACATGCGGTCCTCTTTCGGGGAGGCCACGAGTTGAAACTCATGGATGAAAGACCGGGTTGTCGCCTTCGGAGCCATAATAATTAATATATTGTATTATTTGACAAATAGCAACTGAAACAATTCCCGCATTCATCCCCATGGCTAAAGCCAGGGGCTTTCTGCGGTGGTTTTGGTAAAACGGGTTAGAATGCTCCGGATATCGCCCGGCCCGAACTTGGTACTGTTAATAATTTTACCCGTCAGGAAACCGTTGTCGAGAGGACTGAACGGGACAAAACCAATGACAAGCTCTTCCTGGGTAGGAATGATATTTTTTTCAGGTACCCTTGTTCCATGCAAAGGTTCCTGTTAATTTAGTTCGACGCTTGCCTTTTATTCTGCCCTTAATCCGGCCTGATACTGTTCATCGCTGACCTTTTCCATCCAGTCAACTACTCTGCCATCGAGCTGTTCCTGAATGGCGATATGAGTCATGGCACTGTTCGGCGCGGCTCCGTGCCAGTGTTTTTGGCTTGGTGGGATCCAGATGATATCCCCTTGCCTGATCTCCACGATCGGACCGCCCCAGCGTTGTATTCTGCCTGAGCTCGCTGTCACGATCAGGATCTGACCCAGCGGATGCCTGTGCCATGCCGTCCGAGCGCCGGGCTCGAACGTGACGCTGGCGCCGGAGGTGCGTGCCGGATCATGTACATTGAATAGGGTATCGATGCGTACCGATCCCGTGAAGTGTTCTGCTGATCCCTTGGAGGAAGGCTGCAAGCCGCTTCGCGTGATTCCACTGTCTGTTCACTGCCGCTGGATAAGGGTTTTGCCTGTTCCACGTGGGCGGGCACCATAGCAAGCAGGGAAAGTGATATGATGGTCGTTGCGAGTAGTTTCATTTTCGTCCTCCCCTGGTGCTGAGAACCTTACCTAATATTTCATAGGCATTATCGGCTTCTTTCTTACCAACTTTGACCTCGAGAACGGATACCAGGCTCCTCATGTGCGCCTCGGTCAGACCTATATTGAACCCGATGGTAAAATGAGCCTGTAGCTGGGGATTGACTCCATCAATATTGGCCAAGGCCGAAATAGTTGCTATCTCTCTGCTCTGGAAATCCAGGTTGTCGCGTCCGAAGATGTCTCCGAAAAGGTGTCCTTTTAAAAATGCATCAATGGCGGGAGCGAAAGTAATATACTTCCCAGTGGCCGGCGCTCCTATCAGTCTTGTCTGAATTTCCGTTCCGAGTTCTATGCTACTCCTGTTTGCAGGCATGGGGCTTGGTTCTTTGCCTAGCTTGTCCTTGATGCCGTTCTGTTTCCGTTCTTCCAGGACGTCCATAAAGGTATTGATGCCGTTCAGGCTGCGGGGGAACCCACAATAGGCGTACATCTGCACGAGGATTTCCTTGATTTCATTTATGGTCATACCGGCGTCCAGCCCTTCGTTCAGGGCCGTTTTCAGCCGCTTCATATCGCCATTGGCGGTAAAAGCCGCGATGGGGATGATACTTTGCTGTATTGCGCTCAAAGCCTGAGTTTTGTCCATATCTTGTGACTCCGGCTTGGCTACAAAGCTAAACATGCAGGCAAATATAACAGCCAGAAATGCTGTGATTTGTCTATTCATGATTACTTCCTATTGACCATTGTATTGCTCGTCGGTAACTTTTTCCATCCATTCAACGCTTTTACCGTTGAGTGTTCCCGTAATGGCGATATGCGTCATTGCGACGGTGGGTGCAGCTCCGTGCCAATGTTTAACTGTTGGCGAGCACCAGATCACATCTCCCGCTTTGATTTCCTCTCTCGGACCTCCCCATTCCTGTGTCCGGCCAACGCCCGCGGTAACGATCAGGTGCTGCCCCGTCGGGTGAGTGTGCCAGGCGGATCTGGCCCCTGGCTCGAAGGTGACATAGGCACCGGAAAAGTGCGCGCTATCGTTTGCCGGAAACAGAGGGTCAATACGGACATTGCCGGTAAACCAATCGACCGGTCCTTTAATTGAAGGCTGTGAACCACTTCTTTTGATGTCCATGTTTTTCACCTCTATGCAGCGGTATCATTGCGATCAGCATTACCGCCTCAGAAAATGTTTCACGGGCGCAGCAGAGTCTTGATCGCGCGGCGCTCGTCCATCGCGCGGTAGCCCTCCGCCACCTGGTCGAGGGGCAGAGTCAGGTCGAATACCTTGCCTGGGTTGATCTTCCCCTTCAACACAAGGCCGATCAGATCGGGCAGGTAGCGGCGCACCGGAGCGGGGCCGCCGTGGAGATGCACGTGGGCAAAGAACAGCTGCTGGCCGTTAAGCTCGACCCCGTGCGGGACGCCGACGTAGCCGATGTATCCGCCCGGGCGGGTGGAACGGATCGCCTGCATCATCGACTCCTGGGTCCCGACGCACTCCAGCACTGAATCCGCACCGATCCCCTTGGTCAGTTCCTTGATCCGGGCCACGCCCTCGTCACCGCGCTCGGTCACGATGTCGGTCGCTCCAAACTCGCGAGCGAGCTTCTGCCGCGACTCGTGACGGCTCATCGCGATGATCCGCCCGGTACCCATCTGCTTTGCGGAGAGCACACCCAGGAGCCCGACCGCGCCGTCGCCGACGACCGCGACCGTCTTGCCCGGCTTCACGTTGGCCGCATCAGCGGCAAACCATCCAGTGCCCATGACGTCGGAGAGCGCCAGCAGGCTTGGGATCAAGTCGTCCGAGGGAACAGCCGGAGTCGCCACCAGGGTGCCGTCCGCGTGCGGTACGCGCAGAAAGGGCGCCTGCGCACCGCCGACAAGCTCGCGATGCTGGCAGGACGACTGATAGCCGATCTGGCAGGTGGGGCAGGTGTTGTCTGAGGCGAAGAATGAACCGATGACGAACTGGCCGCGCTTGACCCTGGTGACCGCGCTGCCGACCTCCTCGACGATGCCACAGTACTCGTGCCCCATAGGTGTCGGCTGAGTGACCGGGCTGATACCGCGATAGGGCCACAGGTCGGATCCGCAAACGCAGGTGGCCGAGATCCTGATGATGACATCCGTCGGCTTGAGGATCGTCGGGGCGTCGCGCTCCTCGAAACGTACGTCGCGCGGCCCGTAGAGAACAGATATTTTCATGGTTTATCTCCCTCTATTGAATATTGTTCGCCACAACGCGTGGTGAGTCGGCGTCGTTAATAAGATATTCTTCACTTCTTCGAAGCCTATACCTTTTTTCCCACTTCGAATGCCTGGGTCATCGCCTGGCTACCTTTGATGTCTCCCGCCTTCCAGGTACCGGTCCCGTAGATGATCCCCTTTTCTCTTGCACCAGGAAGGCAGGAAGTAAATCCTCTAAACCCTTCCAGGGTCCTTTCCATTGCCTGCTTCCTACCGTCCGCGGCAGTCACAATGAAATACATCTCCTTATTGCTGATTTTCGTATATCTCGCATATGTTCTGTCGATCAGTGTTTTCATCTGTCCGTTCATCATGTAAAAATACACAGGCGTTGCCATCACGATTACGTCAGCGGCTATCATTTTATCCAGGACCTCAGCCATGTCATCCTTCTGAACACACGTGCCCCCATTGTTCTGACAGTCGCCGCATGCAACACAATTATTGATCCTCTTGTCCCGTATAAATATCTTTTCCGCCTGATTGCCTGCTTCCTTAGCCCCACGCATGAACTGATCACATAGCAGATCAGAATTTCCACCTTTTCTCGGGCTTGCAGACACTATCAATACCTTTTTTGCCATATGCATCATCCTCTTTATATTATTTTATCATTTTTTGAGCGATGCCATATCGACTGCTCCACGACGCCGACCACCTCGTGACCGATGACCTTTCCGAGCATCGCCGACAGAGAGACGGTTTCGATCAGGTGGACATTAGTGGTGCAGGTAACAACGGCCGATCGGCGAACAAGCGCGTCATAAGGGCCGATGGTTGGAACTGGAGCCTCCTTCCATACGGCTTGTCCCTTTCCCTGCAGTACATAACCCTTCATGGTTACCTCCTTTCTCTTGCAGGAACTTATATGTTTCGCTCTTCAGCTCAAAGACCGGTCCTTTTTTCCAGGGCTTCGGGGTACCGATCCCCCTGGATCGTGATCCTTGAGGCAACGCCCTCGATCTCACGGAGGTCATCGGACGTAAGTTCGACTTTAACCGCTCCGATGTTCTCGTCCAGACGCTCCAGTTTCTTGGTGCCTGGGATTGGAACGATCCACGGCTTCTGGGCCAGGAGCCACGCAAGCGCTATCTGAGCTGGAGTCGCTTTCTTCCTTTCTGCCATTCTGCGCAGAAGATCAACCAAAGCCAGATTTGCTTTCCGGGCCTCCGGCGTAAAGCGGGGAACGATGTTGCGGAAGTCGGACTTATCGAACGTCGTCTTATCGTCGATCTTCCCCGTAAGGAAGCCTTTCCCAAGAGGACTGAAGGGAACGAGCCCGATCCCGAGCTCCTCCAGCGTCGGCAGCAGTTCCTCCTCAGGCCGTCTCCACCACAGCGAGTATTCGCTTTGGATAGCAGTAACCGGCTGGACCGCGTGTGCGCGACGGATCGTTTTGACACCGGGTTCGGAAAGGCCGAAGTGCTTGACCTTACCTTCCCGGATCAGATCTTTCACCGCTCCAGCCACGTCTTCGATTGGCACCTCCGTGTCAACGCGGTGTTGATAGTAAAGGTCGATGGAATCGACTCTGAGCCGCTTGAGCGAGCCATCGAGGCTTTTCCTGATAAGTTCGGGCCGGCTGTCCTGTACCTGCTGCCCGTTTTCCATCTTGATCCCGAACTTGGTTGCTATCGCCACTTTCCCCCGGAAGGGAGCAAGGGCTTCACCCACAAGTTCCTCATTCGTGTAAGGGCCGTAAAGCTCGGCAGTGTCAAAGAAGGTGACACCCCGTTCAACAGCTTTCCGTATGAGAGCAATCATCTCCTGCTTGTCCCCGGGCTGACCGTAGGCAATGCTCATTCCCATGCACCCAAGTCCGAGAGCCGAAACTTCAAGGCCGCTTTTCCCTAATGTACGTTTTTGCATTGCTTCTCCTTTCTTCTTATAAGAACTAAATTATTACGTAAACTGCGCTCTGTCTGTTTATCTCCCCTGTTGATGACCATATCCTACCCCTGAAAGAAAAAAGCGGATAGACTAATCCTGCTCATTTCTTGCCTAATCGTCCGAAATCTGCCATAATTAGGTTGACAGTAAAGCGGGGTATGGTAGTATTTGTTCAGGAGGCATCAATGAGTAAGCAGGCAGTCAAGCAAGATATTGAGAATATCGGAACGGCAAATGCGCTCGAAACTTTAGGTAAGAGCATTGCCCGATGGACCGATAAAAGCGATCGGATCGTGACTGCGATCCCCGGTTTGACACTTTATCGACGGGACGAACCGAGCCAGCCAACGAGCATCATGTACGAACCGCGCATTTGCGTTATCGCACAAGGTGCAAAACGTGTGCTGCTCGGAGACGACACGTATGTGTATGACGAGCAGCACTTTTTGATCACATCCGTTGATCTGCCCACCTTTGTGCAGATCATCAAAGCGAGCCGGGAGAAGCCTTGCCTGGGACTCATTTTGAAACTTGATCAGCGCGAGATGTCGCAACTGATGGTAGACAGCCATCTTCCCCCGCCGCGTCCGCAGCAATCGAGCCGTGGAATGGCGACCGGCGAGGTTACGTTGCCACTGCTTTCCACCTTTCAACGGTTGATCGACTTGCTTGATGAACCGAAAGATATCCCGATCCTTGCGCCGGTCATCGAGCGCGAAATTTTTTACCGTTTACTGGTGGGCGATCAAGGTGTGCGGTTGCGCCAGATGGCGTCGGCGGGAAGTCAGAGTCAGCAGATAGCTCGGGCAGTCGATTGGTTGAAGGGTAACTTCACACAGCCGTTACGTATAGATGATCTCGCAGCGCAGGTCAATATGAGTACATCGACCTTCCACCATCATTTCCGAGCGGTGACGGCCATGAGTCCGCTTCAGTATCAAAAATGGCTGCGTTTGAACGAAGCGCGGCGGTTGCTACTCGCCGAAAATCAGGATGCGACAACCGCGGCATTTCAGGTTGGCTATGAGAGCCCCTCCCAATTCAGCCGAGAGTACAGCCGTTTGTTCGGCGCCCCGCCGTTGCGAGATATCACGAATTTGCGACAGATGGCCACTGTAGAAACGTAATTATGATAACGAATATTCAAGATTGCTGTAAATTGGCACTGCTGAATTTTGACATCAGATTCTTTATAAGGCATATTTCATATGCAGACATTACTTCTCTTTCATGATTTAATCTAAGAGTGGATCATGTTTGAGTGATGGATATAAACAGGAATTTAAGAAAAACACATCGCCTTGTTATCCTGTTTTCTTCCCGCACGTTGCCGACTTGCGGACCTT
>DATJZV010000160.1:0-16876 GCA_035498715.1 Nitrospirota bacterium | reverse complement strand
GAATTCGGCGTGCCGTAATTGGTGTAGTTCGATTGCTCGTAGTTGGCCCCGAAGAAATAGTTGAAGTTGTCGACCCGGCCCTGGTTGTAGACGCGGCCGTTCAGGGTCCTCCAGGAGCCGAACCCGAACAGCATCCGGGTTGCGAAGGAATCGATCTTATCCTTCAGGAGAAAGTTGGTCACGCCTGCGAGCGGCGACTCGTTTCCCGCGAAATCCTGGGTCAGATAATTGGGGTACATGACCGAGGCCGGCCCCTTGTAAAGCTCGACCCGCTGGAACGCCCAGGGATCGAGGCTCATCCCGTCGGCGAAAGAGTCGATGGGCAGGCCGTCGAGATAATATGCGTTATATTTGGGACCGAACCCCCCGAAGGAGCCCCAGTTGGCGTCATTGCGGCTCAGGGGGGTGATAAACAGACCGGGCTGATACTGCAGCAGCTCCGACAAATTCCGGTTGTTGTAAGGCAGCTTGTCAAATTCCTCGGCGGGAACGACGTCGATTTTTTGGGTCACTCGCTCCTGAGGTTGGGACATCTTGGTATCCGTGACGACAACCGTCGGCATCTGATAAGAACTTTTGACTTCCGTTGAACCGGCCGGCCCTTTCTCTTGCGCCATAACCTGTGGAACGGAAACAACGAACAGCAACATCAACACCAGAACTCTTCGCATGATCTCCTCCTCCCCATCCTTCTTCGGTGTCAACAATTTAATATTCGTGCTACCGCACGATAAAAAAATATTCTCCTTCTTGGAAAGGTGCCGACGCCCCATCCCGGCAGTCGCCCCTTTCGGCTTCAAAGGATTTTATACTTCTGAACATCATGATTCGCTCAACCTGAATTTCACCGGCACGTCGACCCAGGCCGGGACCGCTTTCCCCATCCACTTGGCGGGAATGAACTTCCATCTTCTCACCGCATCCAGCGCGGATTGATCAAGGGTTTCGGAACCCGATGATTTCTTCACCACGAGCTGACCGACCCGGCCGTCGGAGAGTATCTCCGCGGCGAGCAGGACGACTCCCTCGTGCCCCATCTTTCTGGCTATCGAGGGGTAGGCGGGGAGCGGATTGCTGCCGTACTGAGGGATCGCCCCGGAAGCGCCGTACCGCCCTGTACTGGACGCCAATTGAGCGGTGCCGGATCCCTCCCCCGCGGTCCCGCCCGTCATTTCATCCCGGACCGATGTGTGCCGGTCGTGAATTTCCAACGCTGCGGATTCGGAAATGTCGGCTCTCTGAGGAACCGTTTCTACAGATGGCGATATTCGCTCTGCGTTGCGCCGGTCGGCAGTCGTTTCGCTGGAGCGGCTTGTGCTGAAATACTCTTTTTTCGTACTTTTTTCTTTTTTCCCGGTCGTCGCTGCCCGGGCGTCCGCTTGATTCCCTTCGGTCAATGACGTGATCGTAACTACGAGCGGTGACAGATCGGCGGAGACGGGACGGAATGTCATCCCGGCCAGAAAAATCGCGATGATCACGAGTGAGTGGAAAAGAAGGGACAACAGCAGAGCATTCAGACTGTCGCGCCGAATAATAGCAGGATGCGAATAGGGTGCGTAAAGATTCAGTCTCATCATCCAAGGGGTTTCCCCTTCGCCCTTCCAAGACGGAACGGGCGAAGGGGATGGGAAAAGTACAATCACACGAAAATGATAAACGTGCTACGGCGTGGCGAAAAAAAAGAGTTTCTTTGACCTTTCGCCCGCTATCCTTCAACCGGACCAGCCTGTGTTACGAACGTGCGCTTCGTAGCACATATCAAGATGCCTGTCAATGCGTATTCTTCATAGCTACCATATTTTTCTCCAGACTTTGTCATGTCGTCACACCGCTTCATATAAAGACACGGTGGATTACTATTGAAAGCAATATGCTGGTGCGATCCATCCGCCAGGCGGGAGGCATGCAGAAATGCGAGATTCCGACAGGATTCAGTCTGTGTCAGTCAAACCTGTTTGCGCCAGTTGGCTTTCCATGGCTTTGACGCGGCGAAGGCTTTCCGGTTAGATAACATCGAGCCGGTTACGATATGCAGTTATCGCCAGATAACCTGTGCTGGATCCCGTGCTGTACGAATTGTGTCGTGCATTAAATTACCCGCCGGGATCGTGTTGGATTCCCACCCCGTAATATGCAGACGACAGACATCAACCTGAGGGCCCAAGGCCACTACGTCAATCGCAATCTTCAACGCGTCCGCTTTGTGCTGAACCACACTCTGCCAATCCGGAGTGTGTCGGGGTATCGGCTCCGAGCTGGTACGGCTCCCGCCTGCACCTCTGAGCACTCGATAATGCTTTCTCCCGAAAATACGATGAGAGGCGCAATTCTTCAGCTCGATCTACAATCGAAACGCTGGCCATCGACGTTCTGTGAACAGCGCCCCGGCCAAAGTCACTGAAACTACGTGCACTTTAAAACAGATCGTCGGACTCGATGATACGATGGCCAACCTTTGGGCTCTGGCCCGTACCACTAATTCTTTGTCGGGTCTTGGTTACGAATTGGTCTCGACAGATTTCTTGTAGACGTATACGTTGTTAGCTTCTTGGTCGCAGTTCTCCAGATCGTTGATCATGCCCCGGTAGAGCAAGAACCGCATGACGGTTCGTGCCTGCGCTGACGAGCTAGTAACTGCGTGAGCATACAGATCGCCACTTCCGAGCCCGCGATCTGCAAGCCTTTTTACCACGTCCGTCGTCACGCCCACATGCCAAGCACTGTATGGGTCGTTCGTTCTGAGAACGTATTCTTCGATATCATTTAAGATTTCAAGTGTACCTTTCATGGGATGCCCCCCTCCTCATGCCGCCTCTATCTCGCAGTTTAAACGAAATTGACCTGTGCCGCTGTTGTCTTTTCTTTGATGGACGATTCCACGAGCCATCAAAACTCGACTGTATAGATCAGGCCGGATTAAGGACAGGCCACTCAGAGTTTGTTAATCCCTTTCGTCCCAATATGCCTCATAGTTGCCTCACCGCAGAGGGTCGTTCCCTGCATCGGCGCGTTTTTCATGATCATTGCCGCAAACCATCCTGTTAATTTCGACGCCGACACCAACAAAAAGGATTCGGCTGCTCCCGCATTCCCACTTCATATATTCTGCCTTGCAGTTTAGAAGATCCATACATTCATGGCGGATCATTCTCTTTTTCATGAACCGGACTCCCCGATCAGCTAAAGCTACGCGGTTCCGCTTGGGCTACGTTATCAATCTTGTCGGTTCGAATTCTTAAGTCCGCTATTGTTGAACACAAAATAGAGTAACGAACCGGAAGGTTAGCATGCCTTCTACTTCACTTGTCGTTGCCAATACTTGATATGTTTGCTGAGCCGTGCTTGACTCCCTTAAGAGCTTTCAAGGTGTTGGTGAGTATGGCAACCACGCCGGAATTTCCTTTTACTGCGACGATCTCTAGGCAGTTATGATTATCTATATGTATATGTTGTGATGATTGGATGATGTCCTGATGGTCATGCTGGACGTCAATAATTTTATTCAAAAGGTCCCTCTGATGATGGTCGTAGATATAAGTGATTACACCCGCGACATCCCGGTCCTCCTCTTGAGCCTGCCTTAGCAGTTCTTGGCGTATTAAATCGCGAATGGCTTCCGAACGATTTGTATATTTTTGCAGCTTGATAAGTCTGTCAAAATTATCAAGAAGATCATTTTCCAATGAAACCCCAAATCTGACTACGCTAGACATACTGTGTCCCTGTGTTATTAATGCGGTTTCGTAGCATAAAAGAGAGAAAAGACCCTTGCCTCGTATTGCTATCCCTCATGGTATCTAGAGATGGTCTTCGCTGTTGAGAGTCTCTATTGAAACATTCCCCACAGGGATTCCACAAGAACCTACTTTTTTGCAATGATACTATAGAATGTCGGCTCATCAATAAACACATCAATACTCAAGTCTACTTTTTGCATTAATGCCCGCATCGCTGCCTCGTCAGGTAGATGGTCGTGCATGACGGCATGGCATGACCCATGATGCTTGTTTATCCCCTCCCTTGAGTCAAAATGCGACACGGCGAATATCCCGGATGGTTTAAGGATGCGTGAAAGGGTTGTCATGGCTTTTTCCTTGTCATGAAAATGCGGAAAGCACGAGAAACAGATAACCACGTCGCAGGAGACGTCATCCAGCGGCACAGTCTCCGCATCCGCGAGGATGAATCGAATATTGTCCCCCTCATGCAATCTCCGATTCGTTTCGATCATCTTTTCTGCGAAGTCCAGCTCGTAGAGAGTTCCGCTCGATGTGATACGTTCGAGAATGAAAGGAACGAGGACCCCCGTCCCGCATCCGACGTCCAATACGTGGTCTCCTGGCTTCAGTGGCAGAAGTGAAAACAGGCGCTCAAAATCCTTTTTATGCTTATCGTAGCGGCCGGTGGCGTGTTCTTTGTACCACATATCTCGCCACTTATCGGCATGCTCGTTGAAGAACTGCTTTCGTGTCCGATATATTTCATCGGGTGTCATGTTCATGGGATATGTTCCTTTTCTTGAGTTTTGCTGGGCGGCGTTTCGGCGAAACCATGTATGCGATGGCAAAGATTGTTGTCGCCATGAGAACGACCGACGCGCCTGACGGAAGGTCAAAAATATAAGATAAGATGAGACCGGAAACACAGGCGCCGATCCCCGAAGCCGCGGAAATGAGAAAAAAGTGTTTCAAATTGTACGTCAGCTGAAGCGCTGTGGCACCGGGTTGCACGAGCAAAGCAAAGATAAGCAGGCCACCCACCGTTGCAAGGTTGGACGATACTACAGCCCCAGTGAGAAACAGAAGCGCATAATAAATCATCCGTTCTGGCACGCCGCTTGCCGCGGCAAGCCGTCTGTTGAAGAGAACGGAGCGAAGCTCCTTGAAAAAAAATAATATAAAAAGCACAAGAAACGAGGTTACAAGCGTCAATACCGCAATGTCCGAGCCGGACAGTGACAGCAGGCTTCCCCACATCAAATTGAGGGCACTGGCCTTTGTCCTTGTGAGAATTCCCATGCCGAGAAATGCAAGCCCCATAAGAAATGAAAACAGGATGCCGAGCACGTTCTCGGGGGCCAAATCTGTGCGATCCGCAAGCGGGCCGAGCACACCCGCTAACAACAGGCACAGTATAAATCCGGATACAAATGGATCGATATCAAGAAGCATACCCAATACAGCGCCGGCGAAAGCCGCGTGCGACATCGAGACGCCTATCAGCGGCATTTTCATCAACACAATAAATACGGACAGGAGCGAACAGCTGGCACCGCACAGCACGCAGGCAATGGCGGCGCGCTGGATGGGCGGGTATGCGAGTACGTCGATCAAGTGCTCAGTCATAGGAAACGAATCTCCTGCCGTTACGCTCAAAAGTCTCCAGCGGGTACTGGAACAACCCGCTCAGGATCTGACTCGACATTGCGGTATTGATGTTTCCGTCAAAAACTGTCTTGCCATGATTCAGCAGCACGGCGCGCCGCATCGCGGCCGGAAGCATATTGAAATCGTGCGTGACGAAGAGAATCGTCAGGTTTTCCCGGTTGTGAATATCAGTGATAAGGTCCAAGACTTCTTTCTGGACAGCGATGTCCAGATTTGCGGTCGGTTCATCCATGAGAAGGATATCCGGCTGCTGAAGAATCGCACGTGCCAGTGACACCTTCTGCCGCTCGCCGCCTGAAAGCTGGCCCAGCGGCCTGTCCGCGAGATGAGCCACGCGCATCATTTCCATGAGGCGCATCGTTTTTTCTCTCTCGCGCCTGCCGGGTGAGTGGAACAGTCCGAGCCGACCGATTGCACCTGTCATCACGGCCTCCGCCGCGAGTATCGGAAACGCCGGATCGATTTGGAATAATTGCGGAACGTAAGCGATCCGAAGCCGTGTTTCACGGGAGCGCGTCCACGACTCGCGGTGCCCGAAAAGACTGAGAGTCCCTTCGAATCTTTCAAATCCGGCAATGACGTTCAGAAGCGTGGTTTTCCCGGCGCCGTTGGGGCCGACGATCCCGACAAACTCATTGGGCGATACGCTAAGGGTGATTCCGTCCAACGGCAACCCCTTCGCTTTGCGGACAGATATCCCCTTCAGCTCTATAATACGGTTGCTCATCATCTAAACCCGTTTATCAAGTGGCTTCATTTTCGCATCGCTGCCGCAAGCACAGCGTTGACATTTTCTCCGAGGGTGGCAAGATATCCGTTTTCCGACGGGAAGTTCGTCAGGATAACGTGCGGTGCCCGCAGCGTTTCTGCGATTCCTTTTCCGGCGTCGGGTCCGGATTGAAGATTGTCCACAACCATTATTGCATGCTGCTTCCTTCCGATTTCCGATAAATGCACAACTTCCCTTATGGACATCGCCTCCTGCCTGCCGTATTCACCCACTACTCGGAAGCCCATCCACTCGAGCGGCTCTTTCTGCATGAAGGAGGCAATCAACGGCTTTCCGAAGATTCCTGCCTGCTTGACCTTTTGTATGAGCGAATTCGCCTCCGCTTTCACCTCGCGCATCGTGTCTTCCTTCCGTCTCATGATTTCAGCCTTGTCTTCGGGAAAACGCTTTGAAAGTTCAGCTGCAAGCAAGCTTAACCCGTAGATATATGAATCTGGCGCCATCCAGTTGCGGCCTGCTGCATCGACAAGAATCTGCGTTTCACCGCGCATCCCGGCCTTTTCCATGAACGGCATGCCCCTGAAGGAAACATTCAGAACCGCCCTTTGCATTTTCTCAATGTCCGACAGTTTCACGTCATAGTGGCCGGGGCACTGTCCCGGTGGAAGTATAGCTTCGACGGAATAACGATGAGGCGGCAGGAGTGAGGCGATCATGCCGGACAGGATCGTGTCCGATGTCACAATGCTGCGCACGGTTTTCGCGTTCCCGTCGTTTGAACTGTTCGAACATCCGGCGGAAAGACACGCCAGCACCATTGCCGCAATGACGAGAAATAACTTCACTTGTGTCCGCATGGGTCGATCCTCCTGCATGCTCACCAACCGGGTGTGCATGAATCATTCGCCGGAGCGTGGCCCTTTATGCGGAAGCCCCGCTCCTGATACTCACGGATGTTTCAATGCACTGCCCGTGGTGCAAGAAACAGGCTCAATTGAACTTCAGGCTGACCCCGGCGAAGACAGTGGTTCCAGGCATAGGGTAGCCCTTGGCGTATTCATAGGTCTGATTAAAAATATTGTTTACCGCTACAAAGACTTCCGAATCATTCAGCCGCATCGACCTGTAATTGAAGCGATAGCCCAGCCGGGCGTTCACCAATGTGATGTCATCCAGTTTGTTGATAGGGCCGGGGTCAGTGAAGTTAAACGTACCGGCGCGGTTGACCGTACCCTGATACAGCCCCTGGAGATGCTGCATATCCATGAAAAGCCGGAAATTCTCCAGAAACGTCCATTTGAGTCCGGCCTGAAACTGAAAACTGGGAGTGTAGGGCAGATTGTCGACTTCGATTCCGTTACTGCCGGTGGCTTTGGATTGCAGCCAAGTAGCGCCGGCGAAAAGTTCAAGGTTTTTCACAGGGATTGCTGTTCCGGTGAGTTCCAGCCCGTTAATGTTGTAGCTGCCGATAGGGTCGTTGAACTGGAGCGGGATGGGGCCGAACATGTACGCCTGGATACGGTCTTTGCCATCGTCACGGAAAACCGTCGCTCCCAAAGAGCCTTTGTTGGGCCAGGTCTGGATAATGCCCGCCTCGTAGTGGTCGACCGTTTCCGGCTTCAGATTATTCCAGTATTGGCTGGCATTCGGTACGGGCGCACTCTGAAGGACAAAGTTCATCAGCACTACCGGTGTGGGATAGATGACACCCCTCGAATAATTGATGTTTAAGTCTGTATTGCTATAGCCCATCACCAAACCGCCCTGGGGCGCCGTCGTATTCTGGAACTGGTCATTGCTGTAGTAACGGACACCGGCCGAGGGGATGATGTGGAAACCTTCCGGGCGGCCGAACATCTGGCTTGCGGCAAGGTAGGGCGAAAAGAGCGTTATATCGGGGAAATCCCAGACTCTTTCTGCCAGACCGCCGTTGATTCCCGGGACCGCTAACCCGCTGTAGGTTCGTTGGGTATTTTTTGTCTCGCTTTTATCCAGGTCCGCCCCAACTAAAATTTCTCCGCCGGACCAAAGATGGAGGATTTCTTTTGCCCGGACCCCATAGAGCGTAATCTCCTGCCGGGACCAGAGGCCGCCACTGCCCCCACCGTAGCGTGCGCCGTTCGTCAGTTCCTGCAACAGATCAAAATCCGTATGATTCCAATAGAACTTGAGATAACCGCCGAAATCCTCGTACTGGTGGTTCAGTGTCAATGTGGTGAATGGGGTTTGAGTATCATAGCGTTCTGCGCCGGGATAACTCACTCCGTTCGTTGCCGTGGGCGTAACGTCCGGCATGGGGGCCAGGGTTTGACTGTCTACATACTGTGCCAAAAGCCTGATGTTCCATTTGTCGTTAATCTGGTAGCCCATATTGGCGTAGTAGCTTTGCTGTTGAGCGCGGGAATGATCTTGTTGACCGTCTGTCGAAATCCAACTCTGGGAAACATAGCCGTCGAACGGGCCCTTCTTGACACCACCGGAGAGGCTCTCACTAAATGTCTTGTAACTCCCTCCGCTGAGATCAAGCTCGATCTCCTGGCCTTCTTGTGTCATGTACTTGGGGATGATATTAATAGACGCATACCCGCTGCCGAATTGAGACGGCTGCGGGCTTTTGAACACCTCTATGTTTCCGATGGTGGACACGGCCGTGCCGTCGCCCAACACCTGGCCGAAGAGTGCTCCGTAACGGGGAACGCCGTCAAAGAGTATGGCAAAATCTGCGCTGGGATGGCTCGAGCCCCGGCCACGGACGTAGAGGCTGTGGCTCGTCTGGCTCCCGATAAAATTCTTGGTCTGAAACATGACCCCAGGCACATCGCGCAGGGTCGATTGAAAATCGTAGGAATTCTGCTCCTTGATTTGTTCTTCGGTTACCACGTTGTACTGGGTGCCGTAGCGGGTGCTTTTGGGGGTCACCGGATTGCTGAAGCGCGTCCCTGTCACGGTGATCTCTCCCAAAATCGTTTTCTCTTCCTCCTTTTCTCCTTTCTTCGGCTCCTCCGCCCATACCGATACGGCCAGGACGAAGATGCACAAAAGCAGATTTAATACGATTCTTACGCCTCTCTTCATGAAACCTTCCTCCTTTTCTTTCACCACCTCCTCTGTTAAAATATAATACGGAAGGTGGTGTCCCGCACATTGCCTTCTTTAACGGGGCAGGGTTGTTCCCGCCAAGGTCGGCCCTGCCCCCCTTATATTTGCCGCATCTTCGAAGAACTTGATTACCGATATTCCCCCGTTACCTTCCCTCTTTCATCCGTGTTGGAATGGGCCGCATTCATGCCCCGTCATCCTTTCACCCCTTGAAGTTTGTATGTTATGGGGAGGTGAACGATGACCCTGTAGGGCACCTTCCTGTTAATACGTGTTACTGCCACGGCTTCTTTCGCACTTTCGTCCAGAAGCCGGCAACCCGAACCGCTTATCACCTCGATCTTGCTCGTTGTGCCGTTCTCCAGCACAACGAAGGAGAGAAGAACCTTCCCCTCGATGCCCAATCTGATCGCCTCGTCCGGATATCTGATGTTCTTGATTATCGCGTCGCGGATGTAGTTGTAATTCCTGCCGCCCTCAGCCATGCCTTCTCCATCGTCCTGACCGCTGCTGTGGCCCCCGCCCGGCATGCCGTCAGCAATACTGCCGTACGACTGAAGGGAACTGGCCGCTCCGGAGGAGCCGGCGTAGGTTGCCGCCACCCCATGGATGGCTGTTTCGCTCTGGGCATCAGACGCAGTGACGATGGCTGGCACAGGGAATGGCTCGATCTGCTCTCTTGATGAGTTGGTTTCCGGATTCTGCCGAACAGGCCGATACGGTTCGACAATCCTTTTAATCATCGCTTCTCCTCTTCGGATGCGCGTTCTTTTCTCAATGATTTCCTGTTTCCCTTTTGCTGGAGACCCCCTTTCAGAATCCTTCATGAGCGAGAAATCGATCTCCACCTCCTTGACCGGTCTGTTCTGCAAGGCAAACGAAGCAACCACCAGGAGCAGGATGACGCATAAGTGCACCAGGACAGAGATGGCTGTTCCTAAGTGGTGTTCTCTCATTGACCCAACCATTCGGTCTGTAGGCTCACTTTTCTGAATCCCGCCGTCTTGATGAGATCAAGGACCTCGACAAAGGCTTGGAGAGGAATATCCTTGTCGGCCCTGATAAGAAAAGCCGTCTCTTTCGGTATGGCGGTAATAAGATTCTTGAGAGCAGGGAGGGTGATGACATTGCCCTGGTAAAAGATGACACCCTGTTTGTCGATGCCAACAATTTCCTTCACCATGGCTGCTTCATGTTTTCCCACCACCTTGGGCAGTTCCACGGGAATGACACCCGTTACCGTAAAAGTGCTTGTGGTGATCACAATGGTCAGCAGGACGAGCATCACGTCGATGAAGGGAATCATGTTGATATAATCGAATTCCTTCTCATGCATGCCGGTCATCCCACTCCAAAAGAATTACCCTGACCCGTCGCAAAAGAGTGTTGTAGAAGACGATGGATGGTATGGCCACCACCAGGCCCACCGCAGTTGCCTTGAGGGCAAGGGCGAGCCCCACCATGATACGTGTGGCATCCACATATCCTTCGATACCTATCGTGTAGAAGGTCAACATGATACCAAGCACGGTCCCGAGAAGGCCAATGTAGGGCGCGTTGCTCCCTATGGAGGCGATTATCCCCAGCTTTCGTGTAATCGCGATCTCCAGAGTGCGCCTGCTTCCTGCGTAGTTACCGGGATCGATCCTTTTGAGGAAAAGCCACCGCTCCACAAATATGGCCAAGGAAATGATAGACAGGAGAATCAGCAGTACAATGATGCCGTAATCTACAAGGAAACCGAGCCACTCCATCACATCCCCTCATTGCGTCCTGAACCATACCCGGACGATGACGACAAGGATGCCGCCGCATCCCGTACACCAACGTCAAGTTGACCATGTCATCACGAGCCGACGCGTGCCGGTTATGAATGTCCAATATCGAATATTCAGGAATATAGGAATCTTCAGAAGCTGATTATTTAATCACGACATTTGAGTCATATTTTTGTAATGGATTCTCTTGTTGGGTCGTTTGTCTTGGTAAGCGTCTTACCCGTGCTAGTTCCCTGATTGCCGATGGGCGCCTCCGGGACGCCCGCTTGATTACTTTTTGCGAATGACATGAGCAACTGCAAGTGGGGACAGATCCACAGAGAGGCAAACATGTCACTTCGGATAAGAATCGCGAATATCACTACCGGGTGGATGATAAGAGACAACACCATTGCAATCAGGCCGTTTCGTCGCACATTAGCAAGATCTAAACGGGGTGTATAAAAATTAGTTCTCATCATCAAAGGGGTTTCCCCTTCGCCCTTCCAAGACGGAACGGGCGAAGGGGAACTGGGAAAAGCTTAATAGCACGAATATCATATTCGTGCTACAGCAAGACCAAAAAAAAGAGAACCGGCAAATACTCGTCTGAAAAAAATATGATTGATCAGTGTTACTAACGTGAGCTTCGTATAACATGATGAGCCGAATGTCAATGTATTTTCGATGCGACAGATATAAGCATTTTTAAGCTATGCCCTGTTCTATGCTATATTGCGCCGCCTTGGTGCTGACAATATTCTCTTATACAAGGGAATGGTTTGTTTCCCGTAATATGTTTCTAGAAGGACAAAATAAAAAAATTTATTCATGGCTATTCAGTCCGTTCCTCAAAACAATACAGGGTTCAGATCCTGCAGGGATACAATGTGAATATGCGCTCTTTCATCATGCCCAACGTTTTTTTTGAACTCTTTTATTACAGTACGTGAGATCATATCATCAGATTGTTTAGCTAGGACAAGCCGAAATCTATTGTAACCCTTGTTGTCCCTTTCTAATCTTCCCATCTTCGTAAGCATCGGCATAATCTTATTTATTAAGTTCTCCGATATGGGATTGACAATATAAATAAGTAAGCGATTGCCAATAACCATTTTCACATACTCTGTCCCGCCGCTCGGAGTATTACCTCTTTCTAATTCAATTGAATCAAAAACCTCATCAGCACACTGACAGCCCAACGTGTTTTGCACAAAGCGTATAATATTTTGATTTTTTGTATTGCATGACATATTTGTTGCTCCGCTAATAATTGAATGGTAGTAGCCAAAGTGATAGGCTCAAAGAAAGAGTCGATGCTACATCCACAATAATTGATCTGCTTCCCAAAACTTATACCACTGCTAAACTTGGAATTCCGCGATTCTGAGTAAGCTTGTCGGACCGGTAGCAGAAGCGAATGTGGCTTCCTCTTTGAACTGCATGCACATGCCTTGCTATTCAGCGGACCGGAAAGGATTAATCCGTTGTCCTAGTCGTGGTAGAGATCTTTTCAGGCTGTGTCCAGCACCCGATGATATCCTGCGTCCCAGGCTGTTGACCATACCTTCCACACAGAAGCGACATGCATCTGATTCTTCGTTGATACAAATTTTTCCGGGATATAAGAGATAGTGGCGTCGTCAAATTCGGCTTCAAGACGTTGGCACCGCACTGCAATGCCTTTTGCCTGCCTTGAGGATCGAGAGTCCCCGTTGCTGTCGTCGCCGGCATGTGAGCGTTCTTCGTGGCGATCCTTGTCAGCTCCGTTACCCGCAATACCAGGTCGATCGTTCCGCCATCACTGTCACGCAAAGGTGTGTCGGGGTGGGGAATAAAGGGGCCAAGAGCGACCATGTCCAGTTCCAATTCCTTGAACTTGAGGATATCGTCGGCGACGCTTTCCACGGACTGGCCAGGCAATCCCACCATGCTACCGGTACCCACTTGGCAGCCTAGTTCGGTCAGCCACCGGCGGCACTGGAAGCGTTTCTCGGACGCGGAATCGGGCTTCAATCTTTCAGGAGGTGCGCGTCGGGTGTATCAAAGCGGAGCAGATATCGGTCCGCTCTGGCTTCCTTCAGCATTCCTGTTAACATTATTAACCCAGATGTGACACGCATTCTATATTTGTAACACTATTATGCAAAAAAATATCTATCCTTCATCGACATTGGAAATTGCCAATTTGCAGTATTCCACCTCCTTGACGGTACCGATGGCATCGGCAAGCCGCTTGATGGTTTCGATGTCCCCCTGGACAATCGCTATGTCCAAGTATCTACTCTGGTCCAGGGTGATATGCTGCAAAGATCGCATCATTTTCCGGTCTATATAGTGAGTGTCCATTATCTTATCCAGAGGTTCACCTTGATGGTTTTTGGACAAGAAAGTGATAATGCCTACGATCTCGTCTTGATGGCTCCCATCCCTGTTCCGGAGTTCTCGACGGACCAGCTCGCGAATAACTTCCGAGCGGTTTGAACAATTCTTTTCCTTATTCATTTTGCAGAATTGCACAAACAAATCTTCATCAAACGAAACACCGAATCGGACTAGTTTGTTCATAGTTCACCGGTAGCATAAATATGAGATACGTAACACCGCATTGTTCACGTGTCAAGCAGAATCTTGACCTTCATTGAATAATTAAATCGAATGTCCAGTCTGAGGATTATCTGTAGCACAGCAAAGGGCACGGAACGACAAGCTGGCTCACCCCATAGTAGTTAGGAGGCACTCTACAGGGTCTGCGAACAAACAGAGCTTGACAGGATTTAGCGCAAGCCTAGAGTAAAACGGAAACAGGATGGTTGAGAATTACAACGATAATCTATGCATCTCAAAGAATATACACTCTTGAAGTCGTTATAAGTGAGGTTTTTCAGAAAATCTGTCCGGGTCGATACTTTCTGACGTGTTCATTCCAGGACCAACGCCTCTCATGAGCCATTTCAATGCTGAATAATCACCCCGTCGTCATTTTCCCAATGTTATGCCAACATGCTTGGTTATTGCTCCTTAGCACCATTAAAGACCCAACGGATCGTTTAAGACTGACTTGATTTCGCTCGAGATGTTGATTTCATATTTTTACCGAAACAATATCCACGAAAGTCCGGTGAAAAGACCAAGTCGGCATATTGATTGTTGTGGGTCAATAATTCATGATTACTTCGTAATGTGAAGTTATGTTAAATTGGGTTCACGCTAAATTCATTGCCAAAAAGGCGCAATAAAGTCGATCCTCAGACACAGTCTGATGTCTTGTAGTGTTGAACGCCGAATACGAATTCGTCAATCGTCTTATATTGAATTCAGACTGCCGCTGATATTCCTGGTGCCATCAATGGTCTAGGGTAACCACAGGAAAAAAGGGCATCGGGACCGGAAGAGGACAGCGTTTTATGGTTGGCAAAGAACCTAGCACATCCTAAGATTCACATGAAAGAGAAATTCTGCATGGGGATTTTCGAATGTCTGAAGTCTCCCCGGCAGGTAGAAGGTAATTCATAAAGCCAGATTTCAAAAGGAAGATGTATCGGATAGTCGAACTAGAACTCCCTATCTACCTCTCTCCAAATTCATTCATGGGGGGGCGAGTCTCCTCCATGAATGAATTCATCTGATGATGACTGCGGTGGTGAATGCAGAAATTGCAGAGACGGATCAAAGCTCAGAAGTGACGGCACCATGATGACCCGAATTAAAAAGTTAACACCAAGCAGGGTTCAAGTCGACCCCCGGATCAACTTGATGGGCGAACGGGTTGACAGGGCATGGACGGACCCTATCCTAAATCCTCGGAGGGAGATCATGCGGTGACAGATACTCAAGGGGGGGTCTCATCATGAAGGCAAAAGAGTGAAGATCGACAAGAAGTACTGGATAGATCCGATGAGTTTTCCTGTTTTCCAATCGAAACGAGACCGGTAGGGAGAGACTGGAAATTTTAAGTAAAGTACTGATGCGAAAAAGTAGAGAGAATCGGGAAAAGATCAAGGTGCTCCGGCGCCACGGTATCTTGTTTGACCCCATGTGCTATCCGGCATTTATCGCAATGTGAATGACTGGCCTGAGGCCGAGGGTAACATGGCCAAGAGACTCTTAATATATGGACAAGGCCCCTGTTCGGGAAATCGGCAGGGGCCTTGTCGTTTTGATTCTATTCGTGAAAGTTGAAGAAGTGCACATAAATACAGAGACATGCCCTGCTTCTGTTTTATGGACACGGCCTGCGCGCGACGGAATGATTTCCCTGGAAAGGAGGTGGATATTCATCTCGCTTCTGATGTGTTTGATATGAGAACCATTTCAACAACAAGAGAAACGGAGAGGTGAAAACATGAAATCAATCAAGCAAAGGAATCGGAAGATCGACATAACGGAAAATGAAGGAAGAAAGAGAAACTGGATAGAGGATAATTTCCTGACCTTCATTCAGAAAAGGAAATCTATGTAAAGTCTCGTTTGGAACTCTCTCGGCGTAATCGTGCCATGAAAAGGACCTTGCAGGAAGAATCGGGAAAGGGAGGTGAAAAAGATGAAGAAGAAAGTGACAAAGAAAATAACTCAAAAGGATTGGACTCGATGGGCGAAGAACGATGTCTATGCATTTATACGAAAAATGATTTCCCTGTGATGCATGATGACAAGGGGAGTCCGGTCAGCCATGAGTTAGCCAGCAAGAATACGTATGACCCTGCAAAGCCTGGCCGTCGAGTGGTAAACGAGAATTACATTGCTTGACACATACCCAAAGAGAAGAAAAAGGAAGGTCAGCGTGCATCGATGAGAGTTGGTCCGCCCCCCTCTAGTTTGGGACCATCAGTTATGAGATGCATGCTAACCTTCCGGTTCGTTACCTTATTCATCTTCAATGATAGTCGACTCAAGAAGTCGAACCGACAAGATTGATAACGTAGCCCAAGCGGAACCGCGTGGCTTTAGCTGATCGGGGAATTCGGTCCATGAAAAAGAGAATGATCTGCCATGAATATATGGATCTTCTAAACTGTAAGGCGGAATACTTGAAGTGGGAATGCGGGTGCAGCCGGATCCTCTTTATTGGTGTCGGAGTCGAAATCAACAGGATGATCTGCGGCAATGATCATGAGAAACTCTCTGATGCGGGAAAAATACCGCAGAGGTAAGGCGGTTATGAACGAAAAAAATTAAAAATAACTGAGTAGTTGGCCCTTAAACACAGGCTGATCTATACCGCTGAGTCTTGAAGGATCGCCGAATGGTCCATCAACGGAAATACAACGGCAGTACAAGGCAAATTCGTTTGACCCGCAAGATAGAGGCGTCATGACGAGAGAGGGTACCCATGAAAGGTACGATTGAGATCCACAATGACATCGAGGAATACACCCTAAAGACGGGCGGCCCATACGGTGTTTGGCATACAGGCGTGACGACAGACCTGAAAAGAAGTCTCAGAGATCGCGGGGTCAAACGTGGCGATCCATATGCTCACGCAGCTACAAGCTCGTCTGCGCAGGCACTAACCGTCATGAAATTTTTGCTCTACCGGGGCATGATCAGCGACCAGGAGAACTACGATAAGGAAGCCAACTGCGTATACGTCTTTAAGAAATCCGTCGAGACCAAATCGCCACAAAGACCAAAAAAAGAATGAAGAATCTACTGGCATCGGAGTGGCTTAGAGCAACTTCAGGGTCACCGATGGAAAAGGCCGGCTGCGTAAAAGCAACGGGATGCGAAGCCGTTACCGAAGTTGCTTCACACGGACCGCCCAGTCACCTATCCATGGATTTATGTTGCCATCCGTATCGGGAACATTTTCGCGTGAAGCTTCAGACGGTGCTAACCGTCATAAAGAGCCTCTAGCCCGGCGGAAATCAATGGAGGAATAATGAAGACCTCAAGGC
>DATJZV010000159.1:0-5046 GCA_035498715.1 Nitrospirota bacterium | reverse complement strand
GCTTTATGGTCTTGCTGTACTTAGCATGCGCGATACGTCTGGTGACCGCCAGCACGACGGTCTTATCCATTTTGTCGCTGATGACCTGCCCGATATATGTTTTTCTTTTTTTAGATTCGTTAGACTCGCCCATACTTTTCCTTTAAGACTGTCTTTGTTTTCGCGATATCCTTGCGCAGCAGCCTCAGACGCATCGGATTCTCAATTTGCCCCATCGCCTGCTGCACCCTTAAATTAAACATTTCCTTTTTGAGATCAGCTGCCTTGGCCAGGAGTTCTTCACCCGACAGGTCCCTCAGATCCTTTGCACTTGTCTTCATACTTCAGCCTCCCGGGAGATGAACTTCGTCGCAATCGGCAGTTTGTACGCCGCTAAACGGAATGCCTCTCTGGCAACTGACTCGTCCACACCGCCCATCTCATACAGCACTCTGCCCGGCTTTACCACGGCAACCCAGTATTCCGGCGCTCCCTTGCCCTTCCCCATACGCGTTTCCGCCGGCTTTTTGGTGATTGGTTTGTCCGGGAATATCCGTATCCAGATCTTGCCGCCCCGCTTGACATATCGGGTCATGGCAATACGGGCTGCCTCTATCTGTCTGCTCGTGATCCAGCCCGGCTCGAGGACCTTGAGACCATACTCTCCATAGCTGACTTCCGCGCCCCGATATGCCGTGCCCGTCATCCTGCCCTTATGCATCTTCCTGTGCTTTACTCTTTTGGGTGCTAACATTATTTCTGTCCTTTATTCACGTGATGGTCACAAAATGAACAGGCTACGCTGCAGCGGTCGGCGGCTGGAGCACATCACCCCGGTAAATCAATACCTTGACCCCGATCTGCCCCATCGTCGTTTTGGCCTCAAAGAAGCCGTATTGGATGTCGGCTCGCAGGGTATGGAGCGGCACCCGGCCCTCGCGGTACCACTCAGTACGGGCGATTTCGGCACCCGCCAGTCTTCCCGCGCAAGTGATCTTGATCCCCAGGGCACCGAGCCGCAGGGCGGAAGTCACTGACTTTTTCATGGCCCTGCGGAACGCGATCCTGCGCTCCAGTTGGAGCGCTATGTTTTCCGCCACAAGCTGAGCGTCGAGTTCGGGTCTTCGGATCTCCTGTATGTTGATATACATCTGTTTGCCGGTCATGGCCTCGAGGTCTTTCTTGAGCTTATCGACTTCAGCGCCCTTTTTTCCGATGATGATGCCGGGCCGTGCAGTGTGGATGTTGATCTTCGCCTTCTGGCCCGCGCGCTCTATTTCGATCTTGGAAACACCCGCGTGCATGAGCCGCTCTTTCACGATCTTGCGTATCTTGATATCCTCGTGCAGGAGAGCCGCGTAATTTTTCTGCGAAAACCAGCGGGAATCCCATGTTTTTATAATCCCGAGCCGAAGCCCGATAGGATGAACCTTCTGTCCCATTATGCCTCCGTAAATGATAACTACGCTGAGAGCACCAGCGTTATATGACTGGTCCTTTTTTTAATCACATTTCCACGCCCCATGGCCCGGGCCCTCATGCGTTTCATGGTAACGCCCTGATTGACATACGCCTTGGCTACTTTGAGCGAATCCGGGTCTCCCACCTTTTTCTGCTCAGCGTTCGCTACGGCAGAGTCCAAGAGCTTTTTGACAATTTGCGCGGCATGAAGCGGCGTAAAGGTGAGTATGTTGATCGCATCTCCCACCATCTTGCCCCGGATAAGATCTACAACTTGTCTCGCCTTGCGTGGCGTAATTCGTATATGTCTGACTGTCGCGCTTGCTTCCATTTAATCATCCTCACTCTGCATGAATGACGTGCTCTGCGTGCTACGGCTTCGGCGCGCTCGCCTTCTCCGCGGCCTTTGAACCGCCATGGGCCTTAAACATCCGGGTAGGAGAAAATTCACCGAGCTTGTGGCCGACCATATTCTCAGTGATATAAACCGGTATGAACTTCTTGCCGTTGTGTACAGCCATGGTATGCCCGACGAATTCCGGCGTGATCGTTGATCTCCGGGACCAGGTCTTAACGATCTTTTTATCCCCGGACGCATTCATGGTTTCTACTTTTTTCATGAGGCTCTCATCGATAAAAGGGCCTTTTTTAACTGATCTCGGCACTATACCCTCCGTTATATCCGCTTACCTGCTCTTGGTTCTTCTTGAAAGAATGTATTTATTTGTCGTCTTGTTATGTCTTGTCTTCTTTCCGTCGGGGAGGCCCCATGGCGAACAACCCGGCCTGCCGCCCGAGGACTTGCCTTCACCGCCGCCGAGCGGATGATCAACAGGGTTCATGGCAACGCCGCGCACTCTCGGCCTCATGCCCATCCAACGAGCCCTGCCCGCCTTGCCGATGCTGATGTTTTCATGGTCCAAGTTACCCACCTGCCCTACAGTCGCCATGCACTCTGAACGGACCATGCGCACTTCCCCGGAGTTGAGCCTCAGCGTAGCATATTCACCTTCACGTGCCAGAAGCTGCACGGATGAACCCGCGCTCCTTGCCAGCTGCCCGCCGGCACCCTTCTTGAGCTCAACGTTATGCAAGATAGTACCGACCGGGATCGACGTCATGGGAAGAGCATTGCCAGGCTTGATGTCTGCATCAGGACCGGACATGATACTGTCGCCGACCTTCAATCCCATCGGGGCGATGATGTAACGCTTCTCACCATCAGCATAGTGGAGAAGCGCGATCCTCGCCGAGCGGTTCGGATCATACTCGATATGCGCTACGGTTGCCGGGATACCGGGCTTGTCGCGCCTGAAATCGACGATCCTGTATTTCTTCTTGTGCCAGCCGCCCCGGTACCGTACCGTTATCTTGCCGCGGTTGTTTCTCCCGCCGCTTTGGCTGGTCTTGACAACCAGCGATTTTTCCGGCGTGCTCCGCGTCACTTCTTCAAACGTCGATGTTGTCTGAAAACGCCTTCCGGGGGAAGTTGGATTATAGGTTTTTACCGGCATTTAAGCACCCTCGAATATATCAATCTTCTCACCAGGCTTGAGCGTAACATAGGCTTTCTTCCAGTCCGACCGGCGACCGAGCCGCTGCCCCATACGCTTCTTTTTGCCTGCGCTTTTCACCGTCGTAATGTCAGCCACTTTAACCTTGAAGATACTTTCAATCGCTTTGCGCACCTGCACCTTATTTGAATCGATTCTAACCTCGAAGGTCAGGACATTATTTTTTTCCTTGAGCCGTGTTCCCTTTTCGGTTATCCGCGGCACCCGGATGATATCATAAAAATCCGTCGTCATTTCCCGTATACCTCCTGCACGGAGTTCAAGGCATCCTGCGTCGTGATAAGGTATGGGTACTTGAGCAGGTCATAGACATTGATGTTTTCCATCCGCAGCACCTTGACCGACGGGATGTTACGAGCGGCCATTGTCAAGTTCTTATTTTCTGCCTTGATGAGAACGAGAGCATTTTCCTGTATCCCGAGGTTCTCGAGCAACGTCGATACCAACTTGGTCTTAGGCTCCGCAATATTGAGGCTATCGATGAGGACCAGCCTGTTCTCAGCAACCTTTGATGCGAGAGCATCGACCAGTGCCGCCCGTTTTGCCTTCTTTGGGATTGCATAGGAATAATTTCTCGGCGTCGGGCCAAATACTGTGCCGCCATGCCTCCAGAGCGGTGAACGGTTGCTTCCTGCGCGCGCCCTGCCCGTGCCCTTCTGCTTCCAGGGCTTTTTACCGCCGCCGCTAACGAGCGCCTTGTTCTTCGTGGATGCGGTCCCGGCCCTTCTGTTTGCAAGCTGGTTCACGACAGCAGCATGGACAAGGTGGGTACGCACTTCCGTTGAAAACAATCCAGAAAGCTCCACGTCCTTCACTTTTTTATTATTTTGATCAACCATGACGACTGACGGCATTTCAATAATCCTCTATTTCTTATTAATCAGCCTTATAGATAAGGAGCAATCCATTATCACCGCCTGGCACTGCCCCGCGGACGAACAGCAAATTCTGATCCGGCCTCACATCAACTATCTCTAAATTCTTTATAGTTACATTGACGGCCCCCATATGTCCCGGAAGCTTCTTGCCGGGCCATACCCGCGACGGATAGGCACTGGCGCCGATCGATCCGGGCGCCCGGTTGAACATGGAGCCATGCCCGCCGGGGCCGCCTGCGAACTTATGTCGCTTCATGACGCCGGCAAAACCTTTACCCTTGCTGACACCGCTGACGGCAATCAATTCACCTTTTTTGAAAATGTCTACAGTTACGACCTGTCCCTGCTCAAACTCGCCAGTACGAAACTCGCGAAGAAAGCGATGCGGTTGTACATTCGACTTTTTAAAGTGGCCGGCGATCGGCTTGGTCACCCGTCCCTGCTTCTTCTGCTCTTCAAAGGCAAGCTGCACTGACTCGTAGCCGTCTTTTTCCGCGGTCTTCTTCTGGACTACCGTGCATGGGCCCGCTTGTATCACCGTAACGGGTATGAGCTCCCCTCCGCTGAAGTGCTGGCTCATGCCTATTTTTTTCCCGATAATTCCCTTGCTCATTTCATATCCCTTCACCCGTGAGCCGGATGCAATTCTTACCGAATTCCCCGGGCTTCAGCAGTTGGTTTCAGAACGACTACAGTTTTATCTCCACATCAACACCGGCGGCAAGATCAAGCTTCATGAGCGCATCCACGGTTTGCGGAGTAGGATCCAGAATGTCCATCAGCCGCTTATGCGTCCTGATTTCAAACTGCTCCCTGGACTTCTTGTCAACATGGGGCGAGCGGAGCACAGTCCAACGGTTGATTCTCGTCGGTAACGGAATGGGACCCGACACCTTTGCACCGGTCCTCTTAGCCGTATCCATGATCTCTACCGCAGACTGGTCGAGCAGTCTGTGGTCATATCCTTTTAATCGTATCCTGATCTTCTGTGTCACGTGCTATTCCTTCCCTCTTTACTCGATGACTTCGGTGATAACTCCGGCGCCCACGGTCCTGCCGCCCTCGCGGATGGCGAACCGGAGTTCCTTGTCCATCGCGATCGGGGTGATCAGCTCTACGGAGCAGCTCATGTTGTCGCCCGGCATCACCATCTC
>DATJZV010000158.1:0-101245 GCA_035498715.1 Nitrospirota bacterium | reverse complement strand
ACGATCACTTCCGGCGCAACGGCAGCTTCCCCTCATATCTTTTTTCAGACCCATTCCATCTTTTTAACAGAAACTTAATATTCCCGTAATACTTCTGTAACAGAATAACTATATGATCATACTCAATGATGCTGTGTGACTTCCATATTCACACTAATTTTTCTGACGGTTCGCTGAGCATGAGGGACACGATTGATCTTTTCGGCCAGGCCGGATTCGATGTCATTGCAGTTACCGATCACGTAGTTAGCGGCGACAATTCGATAGGCAAATTTGCCCGGCAGTTCAACCTGTCGGTCCGCGGAGATAATTTCGACGAGTACTTTGGTGCCGTCAAAGAGGAAGCAACGCGGGCGTGGCAAAAATACAGCATGCTTGTGATTCCGGGCGTTGAAATCAGTAAGAACTATATATCCCAGGACAAATCAGCTCACCTCCTCCTTCTCGACATCAAAGAATTCATACCTGCCTGCTTAGATTATGAGGAAATCTTCCTCGAAGCGAAGCGGCAGAATGCGCTGACCGTTGCATGCCATCCCCATCATACTCCGGATATCCTGAACAAAGACACGCTCTTTCTCTGGAACAACCGGGAAAAGTATGCAAAATACATCGATGCCTGGGAGATAGCGAACCGGGATGATGTCTTCAATGTGATCAGCCTGAAAAAGTATCCTTACATCGCCAACAGCGACTTTCACAAGGCGCGGCACCTTTACTCATGGAAGACGCTCCTCAATTGCGAAAAGGATGTGGACGCGGTTAAACAGTGCATAAGACATAATAAGGGAGTAGGCATCACACTTTTCAGGAATTGAACCATGACGATGATGGTATACAAGGAAATATTACTGTTACTTATGTATAGATGCGCTCAACTCAAATTGAGAAAGAATGATTGCTGTCAGTCCTGCGCCGTACCATTACCATAAAGGAGGAGCCACGTGACAATATTTCTCGTCTGTTGTGTAGTAATCTCGATAATTGGGCTCATACTCTACCTAATGCAGATAGGAGCGACGTATTCGCTCATCAAGCTCGGGCATAAACCTGGCGAAATAATGTCGGCTTGTGAGACTTGTTCCCTCCCCCCGGTCTCGATCCTCAAACCCTTGAGAGGCCTCGACGACAACCTATTCGATAACCTGGCGAGTTTCTGTATTCAAGATTACCCGGAGTACGAGATCCTTTTCTCCCTCCAAGACCACAATGACCCCGCCTACAAGGTAGCAAAGAAGATACAGGAAAAATACCCAGACAAGCATATTACCATAATCATAGAGCGTTGCAGCGTTGGTCTTAATCCCAAGGTAAACAATCTCGTTCCGTCCTATCAAAAGGCCCGCCATCCATACATCCTGATCAGTGACAGCAATGTGATGGTCGGCAAAGACTATCTCCGGGAGATCGTGCGGCACACCCAAGACCCGGCTGTCGGACTTGTGAGTAACGTGATACGAGGAGTCGGAGGCCGCAGCTTCGGTGCCATCCTTGAGAATCTTCACTTGAATTCCTTCATCTTGGGTAGTGTCAGTTTTCTCGATCAATTCTTGGGCATGCCCTGCGTCATCGGGAAGTCCATGCTCATGAAAAAGAACGACCTGGAAACACTTGGAGGGCTGGAAGCTTTTAAGGATATCCTGGCGGAGGATTTCATTATCGGACGGGAGATGCACCTCGCCGGCAAGAAGGTCGTTTTGTCGAACTACATGATCAGCAATGTGAACGAATACTGGGGGATCAAACGCTTCCTGAATCGCCATACACGGTGGGGAAAGCTGAGATGGAAGATTGGCGGAATTAAATATTTTCTAGAACCCCTCGCCAATCCGGTATTCGTTGCTACCCTTCCGGCTATCGTAAGCGGGCCGTCGCACATCACGCTAACGTTCGCGGGCCTCGTAGGCTTGATCAAAGTTCTTGGCGATTCTATCATCGGTAAAACCATCGATTCTGTGACCTGGGAAAACGAGATGGATAGACCGTCTTCGCTTATTTACCTACTAGCTCCAGTCAAGGACATCATCATCGGCATCGTGTGGTTCGTACCGCTTGTAAGCTCAACGGTCGTCTGGCGAGGCAACCGGTATATGATAGGCAAGGATTCTCGCTTGTCACCTTGTCCTGAAAACGGATTCTGGTCATGGGGCTATCGAATCACAGATGTTATCCGGGCCCGGTTCGCCTAGTTCCGGACGAACCAGAAAAGCTTTAACCGAGAAGGCGCGAAGAGCCTGTAATTTAACATTCTTGAAACAAAAGAATTCTCTTCCTTGTGCGTCCATAGCGGTAAATTCGTTCTCCTTTTGGCAAAGAAAGGGGCAATGCAATGTTGAACCAGACGGAACCGAACCACATCTTCAGGCTGGACATCGACCTCAAGGACCCCCTGCAAAAGAAGCTTTTTTCGATGGTCAAAGGCCCTATTGAACACTTCCTTGCTTTCCCCCGCCTGAACCGGGCATACGCCGACATCGCGCGGATGTCAGACAACCGGCCCTTCACGGAAAAAGTACTTGAAAAACTGAACATAGCATACGATCTTACCGAACAGGATCTTTCCCGGCTCACGATCCCCGCGGGACCCGTGATCGTTGTGGCAAACCATCCCTTTGGCGGCATTGAAGGAATAATCCTAGCATCAATCCTGCGTTCCCGGCGCCGCGACGTAAAATTCATGGCGAATTTCCTGCTCAACACCATACCGGAAGTGCGGGATATGCTGATTGCCGTAGACCCGTTCAAAAGAGATTCGTCCGTCAGGGAAAACATCAAACCGATCCGAGAGTGCATTCAATGGGTGCTCAATGGAGGCATGCTCGTGGTGTTCCCCGCCGGCGAAGTTTCGCATTTCAATATTCAGAAAGGCATCGTCACCGATCCAGCATGGAGTCCAAGCATCGCGCGCGTTATTCTGAAAACCGGTGCGCCCGTGCTTCCCGTTTTCTTTCAAGGGACCAACAGTGCTGCATTCCACATGGCAGGAATGGTTCATCCGCTCCTGAGGACAGCCATGCTGCCGAATGAGCTGCTGAACAAAGGGCGGAAGAACATTCGGGTTCGCATCGGGGACCTCATCCCCTTCGACAAGCTAAAAAGTCTTAAACAGGATACGCTCATAATGGAGTATCTCCGGTTTCGCACCTATGTCCTGGAACATCGTCAGACATTTCAGGCGGTGCCGAGCGTCACCATGTTCCCCGTGAGAAAAATGCGCAAAGCTGGTCAAAGTCTTATGAATCCTCAAAATCCGGATGTCCTTGCTGAAGAGATTCGAAGTCTGCCTCCCAGCCAGACGCTCGTCGAAAGCAGCGATAGCATCGTTATTCAGGCCATGGGTGATCAAGTCCCGCGTGTTCTGCTCGAGATCGGACGGCTTCGAGAGATCACGTTCCGTGCTGTGGGTGAAGGGACAGGGAAACCCGTCGATCTTGACCGCTTCGACCACACCTATACCCACCTGTTCATCTGGAACAAGATGAAAAAAGAAGTAGTGGGCGCCTACCGGCTCGGCAGAACGGATGAGCTGACGAGACAGCACGGGATCCGAGGAATCTATACCAGCACGCTCTTCCGATATAAAAAGGAGTTCCTGGAACATCTGGGACCTGCCCTGGAATTGGGGCGCTCGTTCATCCGTCCTGAGTATCAGAAGTCCTATGGCCCTCTCTTACTGCTTTGGAAAGGTATCGGCAGGTTTATCGTTGAAAATCCCTACTACAAAACGCTATTTGGTCCTGTGAGCATTACAAATGAATACCAAGCTATGTCCAAACATCTGATGGTCGGCTTTCTGAAAAGGACGAGGTATCGCCCTGATATGGCCGAATTCGTAAGGGCCAGAAGGCCGCTTCGTTCAAAACCGTCCAAGATTTGGGACATCGATGCTGCCGTGCGGTCCATGGGGGATGACGTCGATGCTATCTCAGAGATGATCTCCTCCATAGAGACCGATCGCAAGGGAATCCCCATCCTCTTGAAGCAATACATCAAACTGGGCGGGCAAATTGCCGGATTTAATGTCGATCCAAGTTTCGGCAACGTGCTTGACGGCCTGATCATGGTCGATCTTACCAGGACCGAGCCGAAAATTCTAGAGCGGTACCTGGGCAAGAACGGTGCGCAACACTTTCTAGCGTATCATCGCAAAGGAACGGACCGGTATGCAACTTGTGCATAACGAGGCGAACGTTGGCGACGATACCACGGCACCACCGCCACTGAGCTTCCCAGAACGGATGTCCAAACTTTTTCGAAAACTGTTCTTTCTCATACCAATCGGCATCATCGGGAATTTCCTTTTTTATCTCATGACAGCCGACCAACAAGTGCTTGCTTCGGTGCTCCATTTTTCCCCGATGTTCTTCGCGCTTGCCCTGCTCATGAGCATCGTCCCATGGTTCACCGGTTCACTACGGCTCCTCATGTGGAGCAGGTTTCTCGGAAACAGAATAGACTTCCCGGTGGTGTTCAAAATTGCCATCGGGGCAGAACTCGGTGCGGCTGTCAGTCCGCCGTTGATCGGCGGCAGTGCCGTGAAGATCGGGATGCTGATGCGCCGGGGGTTCAGCGGCGGCACCGCCCTGTCCCTTTCCGTAATGGAAAATATTGAAGATACAATTTTTTTCTTGGTCATGGTGCCGTTGGCTCTGACAATAACATCATCATGGGACCTGCCGCAGGTCGGGACTGTCCTATCAGGGCTGGGGAACCCGACACTGTGGACGCTGCTGGCAGGAATCTGCGTTTGCCTCGGCGCTACCTTCCTGCTGATGAAAATAAAATCCTCTGATGCAAAACCGCAGCTATCGGGCCTTGCAACGCTAAAGGGGAAATTTTGGGTCGCTTATAGCAACTTCGTAGCAACCTATCACCGTATCGTCCGCGAGGGAAAATCTATTTTTTTTGTGACCATGGCTTTGACTTCGCTTCAATGGTTCTGTCGTTACTCCATTATCTCCCTTTTGCTGGCAAGCATGGGCATTCCTGTCCGCCCGATCCTTTTCATGGTACTCCAAGTATTTGTCTTCGCGCTAATGACCCTTGTTCCCACTCCGGGGGCGGCAGGCGGGGCCGAGGTAATGTTCTCTCTCATGTACCGTTCCTTTATCCCGGCCGGAACTATCGGACTCGTGACCGCGGGGTGGCGGTTTCTCACCTTTTATTTTCTCCTGCTTCTGGCTGCAGTGCTCTCACTTCTATTCGGAATGCAGCCCTGGGCAGAGACACATCCAGCCGGTGAGCAGGGTGCCGTACCTCAACGGGAACATCGGCCATCTGAAGAAATTGTTCTGAGGGAGGACTGACCCATGAGAAAGGATCGCAGGCGTGATTTTACCGCGGTAAAGAACCAGCCCATTTTGACGATGGAGATCGGAACGGCAGATCTTATTTTGTTTTTGATTGGCGCAGTTCTTTTTTTAACGATCGGCAGCCTTCCCTAGATTCATGAGGACTGTCTCCAGGGATACTTTCTATTCATGATACTGATATAGTCGCAGCTAGCATATTACGATATGCTTTGTAAAGGAGATGACCATGAATACTGCACAGGATAATAAGTCGCAGTCCTTCAGGAATAACAGGAGCCTCTCCCCGGTGTGTTCACCCTCGCACTCAAAGGGTGCGGCACTTGATACTATGAGACAGGGGTCTGCGAATCCGGACTGGCTGAAATCTCCGGTCATCATCAAGGCGACTCGTGAAGCAGGATTGACTCTGTACGAGATCCTCGGCATGGCAGAACTTATGCGTGTGGCATATGAAAAAGGAGAGATAGAAATCCTGCACAACCGCCTTGCACTCCTAATATCCCAAGCCGGCGACCTATCATCTTCCCTTACCAATATTCGCGAACTATCAAAACTCGATACAGATCCGGAGACAACAACCTGCCAATACTTCGATATCGTAACACTGCTCCTGGACATTGCTCATGCAGCACGGCTGAGCATCGGGCAAAAACCGGTAAAAGTGATGGACGTCGAGTCCCCCGGATCCGTCATGATCCTTTCAGACCCGGGAAAAGTCCGTAAGATCATGATGGGGCTCATCAGTAATGCTTCAAAATTCACCGATAGAGGACGGATCGCATTGATTCTGAATAAAGACGAGTACAGGATAAGTCTTATCATCACGGACACGGGTAGAGGAATGACTGCGGAGCAGATGAACGCCGCTTTTGCACCATCTGATATACACGGGCATGATGAAAAGAATGATCATGCCGTATCATGGCTCGGGCTCAGAACGATCAGGAATCTCGTAAAGCTGCTGGAAGGCAGCATTACCGTTTCGAGCAAGGTTGGCGAGGGAACGATCGTTGAGGTTTCCCTCCCGATCGAGCCGTCGGAGTGCATGGCGGAATCATGCCGGCGGATGGGAAAAGAACTGCCGTGTGCTTGCGATGGACTGCACTGAAATCGCCCAATGTTTCCATCAAGACTCGATGCGAAATACAACTCATAATGCTGTTTGTAGATAAGGAGAATGACATTACAGGCGTTGTAAAGACTTTTGCGTACCACACCAGTCAAACAGAAGGTACTATCGTATTCTATTGTAATCTTTTCAGCGATATCGTTACCGAGAATCTCTGTTTGCTGCGGAAAAGAGAACTGAGCAGTACAGGCGTTTTCTTCTGCGAAGCGTGCGACCACAGAGAGGGCAGAGTGCTCCTTCATGATTGCCAGAAAGATTTCATAATGCGCGAACCAGGGCATGACGGGCCTTAACCACCATTCTGGAGAGGCCCGGACACACAATGCTAGATAATGTACCCTCCTCCATAATCCGCAGTGTGTTCAGGCTGTTCCGGAATTTTTGTAACCTATATTTAATAATTCCGTAATAATCCTGTAACACAATAGCAATATTCTGCAAGCCGTGTATGCCAATTTATCTATTTCATAAGACAGGTCACCTATGCATGAACAGGTTCTCATTGTTGAGGACGAACAAGATGTAGTTGAGCTCCTTCGCTATAATCTAGAGAAAGAAAACTATCGAGTGATGGTTGCGCTCAGCGGCGAAGAAGCCTTAGAGATCGTCCAATGCCAGATGCCGGATGTCGTTTTGTTGGATATCATGCTCCCGCAGCTGAATGGTTGGGAAGTATGTCGGATACTCAGGGGTGGCGCCAAAGGGAAATCCGTGCCGATAATCATGCTCACCGCCCTCTCATCTGTAGAGGCCCGCATACAAGGCCTGACCCTTGGTGCCGATGATTATGTGTCAAAACCTTTCTCCATCAGGGAACTCATGCTCAAAATCCGGAAGTTGATCGACCGGCAAATGACGCTCAAAATGATCCAAGCTAAAGCTCAGGAACAGGATACGTCCTTAAAATATCTGGTCCACGAACTGAAGAACTCCATGAATGTGATCGGCGGTTTCTCCGCCCTTGGGCTCCGAAAGCAAGGAACCCAAGATTACCTAAGAACGATCAATGTCGCCGCCGCACATGCTGAGAGCCTTCTTAACGATGTATCGCTCCTCTCCCGGATCGAAAATCAGAAGGGTTCATTGCCTATGGAATCTCTTGATATAAGCTGCATAGTCGAGGAAGTGGTTGACATCTTCCGCGATACGGCAAAAAGCAGGCAGATCGAGATAGTTTTGAAGAATAAAATATCTTCGCTCATTACAGGGAACAGCACTGCTATCAGACAGGTTTTGATGAACCTGCTTTCCAATGCAGTCAAGTATAATCGTTACGGCGGCAGGGTTTGGATAACCGTGGAAAGAATGCTAGACGGGGTAGACATTTCGATAACTGACGAGGGATGCGGGATACTGCAAGACGAGACACCCAAGATCTTCAATAAATTCTATCGAGCCGTCGGGAGCGAACAGATCAAGGGGGCGGGACTTGGGCTCTATATCGTGAAGCTCCTTATCGAAGCCATGGGCGGAAAGATCAGCGCGGTTAGCGGTCCTGGAGTCGGGAGCACGTTTACAGTATCCTTTCAAAGACTGAAGACGGTCCTCGAAGATCCGGATAAAAACAAAGATAAAGTCACCCACGCGTCGTAGATGGCAAGAGGTAAAGAAAATGAATGCCATTGGTCTGACTATCGAAAAATCATGGAGAATAATCTTCAGAGCGAATCTCGGCCGGTGGGGATGCTTACTACTTGAAACCTAAGCGCTCCCCCTATCATGATCATCTGGCAGGTCTCAGACATCTTCTTCAACACAGTCAACCTTGGTGCTCTTACTATCGTTGATGAAAAAGTACCTGCAGCGCTCGTCACAAGAGTGAAAATCCTGCTCAAACTGTTTCAGCGGTCCATATTCGAGGCCTATAGAAAGAATCCCCTTAACACGCAACAGATACGGAATCACCGATCATTAACGAGCATTAGGGGATCGATCTTGCCACCAATAAAGCATTCGACAGCAAATCATCCGTTGTCCATGATGACATCATCGTGGCCGACAGAAATGGCTATCTTAAAGAGATCCTGTCGGTGGAAACAGCTCATGACCCAGCACGGCCCGGCATATGAAATATAAAGAGGATATTATTTGGTTTCGGCAAAAGATAAGATTATTTCGGCATATCGATGGCCAATCACACTGCAAGGAACACATAGCACAAGGTGGTCGTGAACATCTAGTAACCATCAGCGTGACCAATGATACATCGAAACAGGTCCCCACTCCAGCGTCCCAACGGATTTTGAACTCGGGCCTGATCTATTAACGAACACCATAATAATTCTTGAGGAGATAGAGCAGAAAACGATGAAAGTGTAACTTTCTGAGTCATACTGTACAGTCACAGAAAAGAGCAAAATCACAGTATGCCGCTTAATATAATTGTAATATAATTGTAATATTCTTGTAACAATTCCTTGGTATATAGTGAGTGTTAAAAATCTTTGAGGAGGAGATTCAAAATGAAAAAAATGACAGCAATCGTATTAACCCTAGTATTGGCAGTTTCAACTGGAGCGTTCGCTGATGAGATGCTGAACGGCGCAGGGGCCACCTTCCCCTATCCCGTTTATTCAGCGTGGGCAAATGAGTACAATAAGGTTACCAGTGTGAAATTGAACTACCAGTCCATAGGCTCCGGTGGCGGAATCAAGCAGATCACCGAGCGAACAGTGGATTTCGGCGCGTCCGACAAGCCGCTCAAGCCGGAAGAGCTCGCCAAGGACAATCTTATCCAGTTCCCCGCCGTGATCGGTGGCGTCGTGCCGGTGGTCAATGTCCCCGGCATAAAGGCGGGAGAATTAAGACTCGATTCGGAAGCCTTGTGCAAAATTTACCTAGGTGAAATCAAAAACTGGAATGATCCCAAGATCAAGGGACTGAACCCGAAGGTCAAGCTCCCGAACAGCGATATCACTGTTGTGCATCGTTCTGACGGCTCTGGGACGACCGCCATCTTTTCGGATTATTTGAGCGATGTGTGCCCGGCCTGGAAGGAAAAGGTCGGCACCGGCACCTCAGTGAGCTGGCCAGTGGGCATCGGCGGAAAAGGGAACGAAGGCGTAGCCAACTATGTTCAGCAGACCGCAAACTCCATCGGCTATGTGGAATTCGCCTATGCGAAGCAGAACAAACTCGCTCATGCGGTCCTCAAGAACCATGCCGGCAACTTCGTAGAACCGAGCTTCGAGAGTTTTGAAGACGCCGCCGCTACAGCCAACTTCGACCCAAAACAGGATTTTTACCTTTGGCTCAATGATTCACCGGGGAAAAATTCATGGCCCATCGCTGGTGCCACGTTCATTCTCCTGGCAAAAGAGAAAAAAGAGTCAAACATGAAGGTGGTCAAATTCTACGACTGGGCGTTCAAGAACGGGGATAACAAAGCCAAGGAACTCATCTATGTACCGCTCCCGAAATCGCTGAAGGACAAAATAGGAGCCTACTGGAAATCGAACGAAATACAGTAGAACAGCATTATAAGCAATAAAAAAGAAGTTGAAATGTACGGGTCGGGTATATATACTATCTATATCCGACCCGTTTAATTTTATCATTATCCCCAGCAGGGGCAGAAAGGGCCATTCATTGGTCATCTCCTCTAAAAAAAATATTTATGATCTGTTTTTTTCCCTTCTAACCGCAGTTGCATCCATTACCGTCATCATTTTCATAATCGGCATTCTGGTGGTCCTTTTCAAGGAGTCTTCACTCGCGTTGAGGAAGTTCGGTCTCGTAAATTTTTTGACCTCAACGACCTGGAACCCCGTAACAGGCATCTTTGGCGCGGCAACCACGATTTACGGCACCTTCGTCACGACCGCCCTCGCCCTGCTCTTCGCCATTCCCACTGCCATCGGCATCGCAGTCTTCGTGACCGAAATCGCGCCGAATATTCTCAAAAGCCCTATCGGGATCGCGATAGAGCTGCTGGCTGCCATACCTAGTATCATTTACGGCATGTGGGGGCTATTCACCCTAGCGCCCATCATGTCGAAATATGTCGAACCGGCTCTCCAAAATACTATCGGGAAACTGCCTTTCGTCGGCATCCTGTTTCAGGGTACTCCTCTGGGCATCGATCTCCTGACGGCGAGCGTAATTCTCGGCATCATGATAATTCCGTTTACCGCAAGCATCGCGCGTGATTCGTTCAATCTGACCCCCTCCGTGGTCAAGGAATCGGCCTATGCCATCGGAGCGACGCAGTGGGAAGTGGTGAAGAACGTTGTCCTCCCTTACTCCAAACTGGGCGTGTTCGGAGGGGTAGCTCTGTCCCTCGGACGAGCGCTGGGCGAGACTATGGCCGTCGCCTTTGTCCTTGGCAACAACCACAAGATTGCCACATCGCTCCTTGATGCTGCCTCTACCATCACTGTAAGCCTTGCGAATGAGTTTACAGAGGCGGATAGTGACATATATCTTTCCTCTCTCTATTATCTGGCGCTCGTACTGTTCGTGATGAGCTTCATCATCTTAGCCATATCGAAGTTCTTTCTTCTAAAGGCCGAGAGGAAATACTCGCGATGAACCTCGAGAAGAAAAGAAAACTGGAGAGTTTTGCCGCTCTCGCATTGAGTGGCCTTGCCGCGGCCGTGGGTCTTTTTTGGCTCATTTACATCCTATTCGACGTCCTCCTCAACGGAATAGGCGCCTTGAAAGTGAGCCTTTTCCTCAATGACCCCGCCCCCGCCGGTGTCGAGGGCGGGGGACTCAGAAATGCCTTTGTCGGACAGCTAATGATCACATTCGCCGCTACGTTGATAGGAGTTCCCGTTGGCGTTCTGGGCGGGACGTTCCTCGCCGAGTACGCACGCGGGAAAAAAATCGCCCGGGTTATCAGCGTTCTTTCGGACATCATGGTCAGCGTCCCTTCCATTGTAGTGGGCGCCTTTGTCTACGCGGTCCTCGTGCGTCCGCTCCACCATTTCAGCGGCTGGGCTGGGGCGTTTGCGCTTTCGATCATCATGATCCCCGTGGTTCTCCGGACCACGGAAGACATGCTGTCGCTTGTGCCATGGACATTGCGGGAAGCGGCATTTGCTCTCGGAGCTCCCTATTACAAAGTCATCATCCAGGTCGTATACCGCGGCGCCGCTACGGGCATCCTGACAGGCGTTCTCTTATCGATCGCCCGCGTTGCTGGCGAGACCGCGCCTCTGCTCTTTACTTCGTTCAACAATAACTTTCATTCCACGAACATGAACGGCCCGATGGCATCGCTCACAGTAACTATTTTCCAGTACGCCATGGGGCCCTATAAAAGCTGGCATACACAGGCATGGGGCGCTTCTTTCGTGATTACGCTATTCATCCTTGCGCTCACCATCATGGGTAGAATGATCATCAAGTGGAGGTACAAACGTTGAGCGGCACTGTTGATATCGAAGTCAGAAATCTGGATTTTTATTACAACGGAGACATCCACGCCCTCCGAGCCATTTCGCTTCCGATCTACCGCAACAAAGTCACTGCGCTGATCGGTCCCTCCGGATGCGGAAAGACCACGCTGCTCCGCTGCTTCAACCGTATGCACGACCTTTACCCCCGGCACCGGTACGGCGGCGAAATCGTTTTCCAGGGGAACAACGTTCTCACAGAAGGTTTCGACCTCATCAACCTCAGAAGCCGCATCGGCATGGTGTTTCAGAAGCCCACGCCCTTCCCGATGACTATAGCGGAAAACATCTCCTACGGCCTTCGGCTAAAAGGGATTACCAAGAAGAGTGAACTTGTTGAAAGAATCGAGCGGGCGCTCAAGCACTCAGTGCTTTGGGAGGAAGTGAAGGACAAGCTGGACTCAGGTGCCTTCGAACTATCCGGCGGGCAGCAGCAGCGCCTCTGCATCGCACGGGCGCTGGCTGTGGAACCCGAGGTCCTGCTCTTCGACGAGCCCACCTCGGCCTTGGACCCAATATCGACGGCAAAAATCGAGGAACTGGTTGTCAACTTAAAGAAGGACGTCACAATCATCATCGTCACGCACAACATGCAGCAGGCCGCCCGCGTCTCGGACATGACCGGGTTCATGTACCTGGGCGAGCTCATTGAGTTCGGCACCACCGAAAAGATCTTCACAAATCCGGACAAAAAGCAAACAGATGACTACATTACGGGAAGGTTCGGCTAAAATCGTAACGGCTCATAACTGATGGCTCTTCGTATGTATTTTCGGAGCGATGAGTTATACTATATATTATGAGCTCTGACCGCTCAGCTTCATTTAGGAAGGAGAACATCATGGCTGCGCAGAAAGAAATAGACCTTGAAAAGCTCAAAGAGCTAATACTCAAGATGGGAGGGTTTGTTGAGGATGCCATCAAGAAATCCGTGAAGGCCTTGGTCGAGCGTGACCGGAGCCTCGCCGTTGAGGTCATCGACGGCGATGCCATCATAAACAATTTCGACGTTGAGATCGAGGAGGAGTGCATCCGGTTCCTCGCCATATGGCAGCCCACGGGCAGCAATCTCCGCTTCGTCACGACCGCCATCAAGATCATCACCGACCTCGAGCGCATGGGAGACCTCGCTGTAGACATATGCGAACGAGGGATCGAGCTGCTCGATGAGCCACCGCTCAAGCCGTACATCGACATCCCGCGCATGGCCGATGCAGCTCAAAAAATGCTCAAGGACAGTCTCGATGCCTTCGTGGCAAAGGACGCTGACCTCGCCCTGAGCGTATGCGAGGCTGACGACTTCGTGGATAACCTGAACCAGCAGATATTCAACGAGCTTCTCCTCTTTATGCTGAAGGACCCCAAGAACATCTCCCGGGCGGTCCGCCTCACGTATATAACAAAATACCTCGAGCGCGTCGGTGACCACGCCACTAACATCGCAGAGATGGTCGTGTTTATGGTGAAGGGAAAGGTTATCCGCCACATGGCATGCGAGGCTATGCGCCAGAAAACCGAAAGCTGATAAGTCATGCCCTTGCTCCGTGAAGAGACATCCTCTCCCTTATCGCAGACCATCCGGACGATTCAAGTGAAGCAGGTTTTCCCTCCGGAACCCTATAAAATATTTGACAAATCGTAGTGAGCGATGTAAAATCGCTCTTTCAATTGCCGGCAGCACAGCCTTGCTGCATTTTTCGAACAGCACCAAGAACATGGCGAAAAATTAGAGATTTTTCCCCCTGGGCACGATCATAGCCGGCGGCTCAATACGACAATCCATGACTCAGGATATCAAACAAACCGATACTCACGGGATGCGCGATCTATTTCTTTTGATCGTGCTGCTCTCTCTCTTTTTTGGTTTCATGCTTGGGAACCGTCCCTTGTCGGTGCCCGATGAAGGACGGTATGTCGAGATTCCCCGTGAAATGGTGGCCACGGGCGACTATCTCACCCCCCGGCTGAACGGTGTCAAATACTTCGAAAAACCGGTGCTGTTCTACTGGCTCGAAGGCCTTTCCATCAAGCTCTTCGGCCTGAAGGGATTTGCGCTCCGCCTGTGGCCTGCCCTCTTTGCTTTGGGGGGGTGTCTCGTCATGTACGGATCCGGCGTGCGGTTGTTCGGACGACGCACCGGGTTGATCTCGGCGACAGTGCTCGCCACCAGCCTCCTGTACTATGCTTTGAGCCGCGCCATCATCCTTGACATGCCCATGTCGGTCCTGTTGAGTGTTACGCTTCTTTGCTTCCTGCTCGGAACGCATGAACCGCCTGGGCTGCGGCGACGGCTTTACATGTGGGGCTTTTATATGTTTGCTGCTCTGGCGGTCATGACCAAAGGATTGATCGGCATCCTGATCCCCGGGATGGTGATCGGCGTCTGGATAATACTGTTGGGGGAATGGCGCGTTCTTAAAACCATGTATCTCCCGAGCGGCCTTCTGCTGTTCCTGCTCATCGCCGCGCCCTGGCATATTCTAGTCGACCGGGCCAATCCCGAGTTTTTTAACTTCTATTTCATCCATGAACATTTTCTGCGTTACCTTACGAAGATCCACGGCCGGTACAAACCCGCATGGTTCTTTATACCCGTGGTGCTGCTTGGTCTCTTTCCCTGGAGCGCCTTTCTCATACAGGCCGTAAAGCATAATCTTCCTCCGTCATGGCGCGAGCGTCATGAGCACCGGGACACGCTCTTTCTTCTGCTCTGGGCCGGGTTTGTATTTCTCTTTTTTTCCGCTTCCAGCTCGAAACTGATACCCTACATTCTGCCGATCTTTCCACCGCTCTCCTTGTTGATCGGTCGGTATCTTGCTGAAGCATGGGACCGCCGTGATTTTCCCGGTATCCGGGCCGGTTACGCCGCTTTGCTGATCGTTACTCTGGGGCTAACCGTCGCACTGATCGCTCTTCCGGACTATCAGGCATCGCCAGATGTGCAGAAACTCGGTAAGTCCCCCTATATGTTCGCGGCCGTTCTGATCACAGGAACTGCGGTGACATGGTTCATGAGCAGGCGGAAAAACTTCCGATGGGCATTCTTGTCACTGACCGCTACAACGGTGTTATTTTCCATTGTGGTGAATGCGGCCGCTTCTTTCGCGGATATGCGCTCGTCCAAAAGTCTGGCGTTGGTGCTCAAGCAGCGGCTCCAGCCCGGCGATGAGGTCGCCAGCTACGATACCTATTACCAGGACCTGCCCGTATACCTGGAACGGCGCATCACCGTGGTGAACTGGAAAGGGGAACTCGAGTTCGGGACCACGGTCGAGGATACCAGCCAATGGATGGTCAATGAGACTATATTCTGGAAGCGATGGGACGGACCGTCGACGATATACATGCTTGCAAAACGCGGAACCTATGATGCGCTGCTCGCCGCGGGGCACAGGAACATATACCTGATCGCCGGCACTGACGACACCGTCCTCGCTGTGAACAAGGAGATGACGCCGTGAAATACCTTCCGATCATTCTGCTAGGAGTACTGCTCAATGCCGCGGCCCAGCTCTGCTTAAAAGAAGGGATGCGGCGCATCGGTTATTTTGAGTTCGCCTGGAGCAATTTCCTTCCCATTGCGTTGCAAGTGGCCGGGAATATCTTCGTTCTCGGGGGACTCTTCCTCTACATCGTAAGTGTCGCTGTGTGGCTCCTCGTCCTCTCGCGCGTGGAGGTGAGCTTTGCCTATCCCTTGCTCAGCGTTGGGTACATCGTCAACGCCGTGGCCGGGTATTACCTGTTCCAGGAGAATCTCTCGATGACCCGCGTCACCGGCATCGTGATTATTATCATTGGAGTATTTTTTGTTACCAGGAGCTAGGGGGAAAGCAATTGTTGCCGCAAAAAGCGACGAAGGATTTGATCTTTACGCCCTAAGCACACCGCGGTTTCGTATTTTTCGATTCACGCATTTTGAATTGAGGAGCGCCATGTCTGCAAACAAAGAAGATAAATTTCTCCCTTTCTCGCGGCCATCCATCAGCCGCGAAGCGATCGATGAGGTAGTCGCCTGCCTCGAATCCGGGTGGATCACAACCGGGCCGCGCGTCAAGAAGTTCGAGGACGACCTCAAGTCCTACGTCTCGGCGCCGCACGCGCTCGTGCTTTCTTCAGCAACGGCCGGACTGCACCTTGTGCTGGCCGCATTGCAATTGAAACCCGGCGATGAAGTGATCACCACGCCCATGACCTTCGCAGCTACGCTCAATACCATCGTACTCACCGGCGGAAAGCCCGTGCTTGTGGATGTCGAGCCGGGGACGTATAACATGGATGTTACGAAGATCGAGAAGGCGGTCACCAACCGCACCCGCGCAATCATGCCGGTGCACTTTGCCGGCCTACCTGTAGACCTTGATCCGGTCTACGACTTCGCAAAAAAGTATAATCTCCGCGTGATCGAGGACGCCGCTCACGCCATCGGCACGGAGTATAAGGGCAAACGCATCGGCAGCTTTGGCGATATCCAGGTCTTCAGTTTTCATCCCAATAAGAACATGACCACCGGAGAAGGTGGGTGCGTAGTCACCCGTGATGATAAAATGGCCGAGGCCGTGGCGCTCCTTCGCTTCCACGGCATGGACCGCGAGGCGTGGAACCGCTTCGGGAAAAAAGGAAGCCAGCACTACGAGATCATAGCTCCTGGATACAAGTACAACATGATGGACATCCAGGCCGCTCTCGGCCTGCACCAGCTCAAACAGCTAGACGGATTCATCAAACGCCGCACCGAGCTGGCGGTGCGTTACGGGAAATTGCTGAGCGGCTGGCCGCAATGGTCACTGCCCAAGGAGCCGTTCTATTCCCACCTCCACGCATGGCACCTCTATACGCCGCTCATCAATCCTGATTCGGCAGGCATGGACCGTGACGCGTTCATGCAGGGCATGAAAGACCGGAACATCGGCACGGGCCTGCACTACCGGGCCGTGCACCTCTACCCCTACTATCGTGAACAGTTCGGCTTCAAACGCGGTGATTTTCCGATCGCCGAGACCATCTCCGACCGCATCGTGAGCCTGCCGCTTTTCCCGGCAATGACCGATGCGGACCAGGACCGTGTGATCGCGGCCATGGACGATCTGTTCAGGAGGAAATGACGATGGCAAAACCCTATGTCAGCGTGGTGGTTCCCGTTTATAATGAGCAGGAGAACCTCGACGCACTGTTCAACCGCCTCACAGCGGTGCTGGACGGACTGGGCAAACCCTTTGAGATCCTATTCACGAACGACGGCAGCCGTGATCGGTCGGGAGAGATGCTGAAGGGATATCACGAGCGCCGCCCCAACCAGGTGCGCGTTATCGATTTCAACGGCAATTTCGGCCAGCACATGGCCATCATGGCGGCCTTCGAGCGTGTTCGGGGAGACGTTGTCGTCACGCTCGATGCAGACCTTCAGAACCCTCCGGAAGAAATCCCGAAGCTCCTTGCCGCTATCGAGGCCGGGCATGATGTGGTCGGCGGATACCGCAAGAACCGCCAGGACACCTTTTTCCGGAAGTACGCATCAAAGATCATTAACGGCATGCGGGCCAAGATCACGAATATCCGCATGCGCGACCAAGGGTGCATGCTTAGGGCGTACCGGAAAAACATCATCGAAAGCATTGTTGCGAGCGAAGAGACCTCGACCTTTATCCCGGCGCTTGCGTACAGCTTTGCCGCCAACGCCACGGAGGTGGAGGTCGAGCATGCGGCCCGCGCTGCCGGGGAATCCAAGTACCGTCTCTACGACCTGATCCGACTCAACTTCGATCTCATGACGGGTTTTTCCGTCGTCCCTCTCCAGGTCTTCACCCTCTTCGGCATGATCGTATCGGTGCTGAGCACCTTGTTCGTGATCTACCTGTTCATCCGGCGGCTGATTGTCGGACCCGAGGCCGAGGGTTTGTTCACCCTCTTCGCTATCCTTTACTTTCTCGTCGGCATCGGCATCATGGGGCTCGGCATCATCGGCGAATACATAGGCCGCATCTACAAGGAAGTAAGGAGAAGGCCTCGCTTCGTCATCCGCAAGGTCTATGAGAGGGTCGAGACCGAAAAGGCGGGCACCGGTGAGTAAACCGAGCATCCTGGTTTTTGCTTATCACGATGTGGGTTATGAATGTCTGGATCTCTTGCTCCGAAGAGATGATAACATAATCGCTGTCATCACCCATGAGGACAACCCGAGCGAACAGATCTGGTTCAGATCCGTGTCAGATCTTGCAAAAGGTCACGGCATTCCGGTCTATACGCCGGAGTCCGTAAACACGCCGGACTGGTTAAGCCGCATCCGCGCCTGGAACCCGGACCTGATATTCTCCTTCTACTACCGCAACATGATCAAGGAGGAGATCCTTGACGTCCCGCGCCTCGGCGCGTTCAACATGCACGGCTCGCTCCTGCCCAAATACCGAGGCCGGGTGCCTATCAACTGGGCCGTGCTGCACGGAGAAAAAGAAGCCGGCGTGACGCTCCACTACATGGTAAAACGCGCTGATGCTGGTGATATCGTTGATCAGGAGGCAGTCCCCATCGGTCCGGAGGACACGGCTCAGGACGTTTTCAGGAAGGCAGTAAAAGCCGCGCGTCTCGTTCTTGAGCGCCGGATTGATGATCTCACCAAAGGCATGGCCCCGCGGCGCCGGCAGGATGATTCGCAGGCAACCTATTTCGGCGGACGCAAACCCGAGGATGGACGAATCGACTGGACACAGAGCGCCGACAGGATCTATAATCTCATACGAGCCGTTACGCATCCGTATCCAGGTGCGTTTACTCTTGCCGGTGGCAATAAACTGTTCATCTGGCGGGCACGGCCGGTCAAGGATATCAAAGGAAGACCGGGACAGGTTGTATCAGTGAACCCGCTCAGAGTGGCCACGGGAAACGGAAGTCTCGAGATACTTACCCTGCAGTGGGAAGGGAAAAGAGAAGAAGCCTCTGCGGGAGGCCATGGGTTGGAGGTTGGCCAAATCCTCGGAAACCAGGTCGGGAATAAACAGCTCTCAAAGAGCATAACAGACAGAATGGAGTGACCATGAGCCTTAGAATCTTGATCCTCGGAGTGAATGGATTTATCGGCAGCAGCCTGACCGAGCATATTTTAAAGCACAAGGAGTGGGAAGTCTACGGTATGGACATGGCCTGTGACAAGCTTGACCAGTGCCTTGGACATGAACGCTTCCACTTTGTGGAAGGTGATATTACCATCAACCGGGAATGGATCGAGTACCATGTCAGAAAGTGTGATGTGGTCATCCCCCTTGTGGCCATCGCCACGCCCGCCACGTACGTGCAGGACCCCCTGCGTGTGTTTGAATTGGACTTCGAGGCCAATCTCTATATCGTACGCAAATGCGTGCGGTACAAAAAACGCGTGCTTTTCCCTTCGACCTCCGAGGTGTACGGCATGTGCACGGACCAGGAGTTCGATGAAGAATCTTCGAATCTCGTTCTCGGTCCCATTAACAAGCCACGCTGGATCTATTCCTGCTCCAAGCAGCTCATGGACCGCGTGATCCACGCCTACGGCATGAAGGAAGGGCTCAAGTACACACTCTTCCGACCGTTCAACTGGGTCGGCCCGAAACTCGATAATATTCTGGAACCCAAGGAAGGCAGTTCGCGTGTGCTCACCCAGTTCATCGGCAACATCCTGCGCGGAAAAGATATTCAACTGGTCGATGGTGGCGCACAGCGGCGAAGCTTCACCTATATTGACGACGGTATCGACGCGTTGACACGCATCATTGAAAATAAAGACGGCGCCGCCGACGGCCGCATCTTCAATATCGGCAATCCCGCTAATGACGTGTCGATTCGCGAGCTGGCAGAGACACTCATCGCGCTCATCAAGACGTATCCTAACTACGCGAAGCTCACCGACAGCGTCAAGGTAGTGACCGTAAAATCCAAGGAGTACTACGGAGAAGGCTATCAGGATATCCTGACCCGCGTGCCGTCGATCAAGAACGCGGAGAAGTACCTTGGCTGGAAGCCGGTTACGGACCTTAAGACCGCCCTGCGTAAAACGCTTGATTACCACCTCGGACGGCCATCGCAAGAACTGGATGTATAGTCACCATGCCGGAAACAGGACTGGACAAATCTCTCCTTGTCATTAAAGTAGATGTCGATACCGAGCGTGGCACGCGCATCGGCGTGCCCAATCTCCTTGCTCTGTTCGACGAGTTCGGAGTCAAAGCCACATTTCTCTTCTCCCTCGGACCCGACAACACCGGCCGCGCGATCAAACGCATTTTCAGGCCTGGATTTTTAAGCAAGGTGAGCCGTACAAGCGTGGTTTCGACCTACGGTATCCGCACGCTCCTGAACGGCATTCTGCTCCCTGGTCCGCATGTAGGACGCCGCAACGAAGGCGTGATGCGCGCGACGCAAGACAAGGGGCATGAGGTCGGCATTCACTGCTACGACCATATCCGCTGGCAGGACGGGCTCGCGGGAATGACGCGCCCCGAAGTTTTTGAGGAATTCGGAAAAGCGCGAAAAGAGTTTGAGCGGATTTTTCATGAGCCTGCAAGAACCGCAGGCGCTGCTGGCTGGCAGGCAAACGGTTTCAGCCTCGAGGCCTACGATGATGCCGGACTTCTCTCCGCGAGTGATAGCCGTGGGAATTATCCCTTTTTCCCGCGTGTGGACAACACCGTGTACAAGACACTGCAGATACCGACCACGCTCCCGACGCTCGATGAGCTCCTCGGACGGCCGGAGTACCCTGAAGACCGAATCATTGACCACTATCTATCGCTGCTTCGCCCGGGGGCGCCGAACATACTCACGATCCACGCCGAGCTCGAAGGGATGAAAAAACTCGCTCTTTTCCGGATGTTTCTGGTTAAGCTGCAGGCCCGCCCGGTCGAGATCGTAACATTGCATGACCTCGCCCGAGACCTAATAAAGAACCCATCGGTAATTCCGATTTGCGACCTCATCGCCGGTACGATCGAGGGCCGTAGCGGGACACTCGCGGTCCAATCGTGCGGAAACACGTAATTACCTTGCCTATCGCCCCTTTTGCACGACTCTTTTAGCCTCAGGAAGCCCGACATAATGACCTAGTAACCGGTAATCCTTCAGATTTTTTTTGACAATCCGGCCATATTCCTCTATATTTAAATCAGTACAAAAACTCGTCTGACTTAAATACCTCTAAAGGAGTTTCATCAATGATCCCAACCGTAGAATGGAAAAACGGCATCGTACGGATGCTGGACCAGACGAAACTGCCCCTCGAAACCGTATACAACGAATGTAAGGATTATCAGACCGTCGCACGGGGTATCAGAGAGTTGTGGGTGCGCGGTGCGCCGGCGATCGGAGTTACCGCAGCCATGGGACTGGCGCTCGGCGCCCGGCAGATATCTGCGTCCTCCTTTGAGGAGTTCTGGCCAAAGTTCGAAGAGATCTGCAGCCACATGGCGGCTACACGGCCCACGGCGGTGAATCTCTTCTGGGCCATCGAACGGATCAAGAAATTCGTACAGGAAAACAGGGACAAGGGAGTCGAGGCCCTACACGCCCTGCTCGTTCAAGAATCACAGCGCATGCTGGACGAGGACATCGAGACGAATAAGAAGATCGGCAGCTACGGATCAGTATTCGTGGCCGATGATGACAATCTCATTACGCACTGCAATGCCGGTTCGATCGCTACGGCAGGCTATGGTACCGCTGAAGGCGTGATGCGTGCCGCTGTGGAAGAAGGTAAAAAGATCCACGTGTATATCGACGAAACCCGTCCCGTGCTCCAGGGTGCGCGCTTGACGGCATGGGAGCTCATGCAGGAAAAGATTCCCTGCACCCTGATCACGGACAATATGGCCGGCTATTTCATGTATCACGACATGATTGATCTCGCCATTGTTGGCGCGGACCGTATTGCCAGGAACGGTGACGTGGCGAACAAGATTGGCACTTACAGCCTTGCTGTGCTCTGCAAAGAACATGGCATTCCTTTCTACGTGGCGGGTCCGCTCTCCACCATCGATTTCAGCATGGAATCAGGATATCAGATCCCCATAGAAGAGCGCGATGGCCGCGAGGTAACCCATATATTCGGCAAGGTCCAGATAGCCCCTGATGGCGTGAATGTGGCGAACCCGGCCTTCGATGTGACCCCGGCCCGTTACATCACGGCCATCATCACTGAGAAGGGGGCGTTCCATCCGAAGGACATCCACAAACTTGCTGACGATAATACCGATCCGGAGAAATTCAGGATTCGATAGAACAGCTCTTGTCATGTTGCGTTATCCTGCAGCTGTGCGGCACGATATTTCCGTTCACCAGGAGCGAGGAGGGCCGTATGAAACAGACTGTTCTCCATCAGAAACATCTCCAGTTAAAAGCGAAAATAACGGAATTCCAGGGCTGGCAGGTCCCTTTCCAGTATACTGATGTGCAGGACGAATACCAGGCGGTGCGGACCGCTGCCGGACTGTTCGATGTGAGTTATCTGGGCAGGCTTGAGATCAGCGGTCCAGGCGCATCCGCCCTCATCCAGAAGGTGTTTACCAGAAATACAGCAAAGATCGCCGAAGGCACTGCCCACTACGGTTTCCTGTGCAATGAATCCGGCTTTACTCTCGATGACGCGGTACTCTTCCGACTCCCCGATTCATCGTCTGGCACCCGCTATCTGCTCACCACAAGTGCCGGTAATACCGACAAAGTGCTCCGATGGCTTCAACGACATGCGACGGGTGACGTCCAGATAACCGATAATACCTTGGTCTTATCCCAGCTCGCGCTCCAGGGACCGCACTCATTCCATATCCTCGAGAAACTTGTCGGATCCCATCAGAAAAAATTCAAGCCAAGAAGTGTCCGAGAGCTGACTATCGCCGAGAAGCCGGTCATAGTATCCCGGAGCGGATATACCGGTGAGCACGGCTACGAATTCTTCGTGCCCGCAAACCACGCCGAGAGTTTCTGGGACGCGGTCCTGGCAGCCGGTCAGGAAGAAGGGATCAAACCTTGCGGCTTCGGCAGCCGGGATCTCCTTCGCCTGGAAATGGGATATCTCCTGTACGGGTACGACATTGATGAAACCAGGACACCTCTCGATACCGGCCTCCTGTCCTTCATTGACTTCAAAAAGGACTTCATTGGCAAAGATGCACTGCTCAAGCTTAAAACCGATGGCGTCAAGCAAACCCTTGCGGGGTTTTTGCTCCTTGAAAAGGGAATACCGCGCAGCGGTGGGAGCATTTTTTCCGAAAACCGCGAGATCGGGGTCGTGACTAGCGGGAACCAGTCACCCCGATACCGGAACGGCTTCGGGCTTGGCTATGTCGTGAGCCGGTACGCTCAGCCCGGGCAGGAAATCGAGATAGAGGTCCGCGATCGAGAGATAGCCGCCAAGATCGTTGAAATTCCCTTCTATAAAAAGAAATAAAACACTGTTCATCTCCATTGCTTCTGCCTGATTACGTCTTGTCTTCTCTCCTATCAGGTAGTATATTATCACTTATGGAAACCAAAAAAGCCGTCATCCCGGTCAAAGGCATGACCTGCGTGAACTGTGCAGCAGCCATCCAGAAAGACATTTCAAGACTTGCTGGCGTCAGGAACGCGAACGTCAACTTTGCGAACGAGAAAGCTGTTGTCGAGTTCGACCCCCTTACCGTCGGTCTGGGCCGGTTCGTAGAGACCATCCAGGAACTTGGATATACACCCGTGACCGAAAAGACGACGATCCCGATCATCGACCTTGATGCGTCGCGGGTACAGGAGCTGGAACGCATCATATCCTCAATCGACGGTGTACTGAAGGTCGTGGTGAACGCCGGGGCCGAAACTGTGGAAGTGGAATATGTACCCGGACAGATTGGGCTCCGTGATATCAGGAGGGCTATGGAAAAGTCGGGCTTCCGCCTTCCGCAGCAGGCAGAAGGCCGGTCTGCGCTCGATATCGAAAAGGAGGCCCGTGAGAAGGAGCTCGCGGAACTTCGGACCAAGCTTACCGTAAGTGCCATACTCTCCGCGTTGGTGCTCATCGGAAGCTTTCAGGACATGCTCCCCTTCATCACGATCATTCCCCGGCGGACCATGTGGTTCATCCTGTTCCTGCTCACCACACCAGTCCAGTTCTGGGCCGGCCGCCATTTCTATCAGAACGCCTGGGCGTCTATCAAGCACGGCAGCACGAACATGAATACACTCGTGGTCGTGGGAACGAGCGCCGCCTATGCCTACAGCATGGTGCTCACGTTCTTTCCCGCAGCACTGGGCCACTATGGCAGCCACGGCGGCGCGTACTACGATACGGCAGCGATCATCATTACCCTGATCCTGTTTGGCAAGTACCTTGAAGCTCGTGCTAAATCGCGCGCCGGAGAGGCCATTAAAAAGCTTATGGGCCTCCAGCCCCGGACCGCCCGCGTGGTTCGAGAAGGGAAAGAACTGGATATTCCGATTGAGGAAGTGGATACGGGGGATCTGATCGTTGTCAGGCCCGGGGAAAAGATCCCTGTCGACGGCGTCATCCGGAGCGGGTACTCATCGGTCGATGAGTCCATGCTCACGGGCGAGAGCCTCCCCGTCGAGAAAAAAATGAGCGATGCGGTGATCGGTGCGACCATAAACAAGACGGGAACGTTCACCTTTGAAGCTACCAAGGTTGGCAGAGATACCATGCTATCACAAATCATTCGCATGGTGCAGGAAGCGCAGGGTTCCAAAGCGCCGATCCAGCGTCTTGCCGATTATATTTCCAGCATCTTCGTGCCGACTGTAATTTCCCTCGGCCTGCTCACCTTCGTCATCTGGTATATTTTCGGATCAGCGGAAACACGGTTTACCTTCGCCCTTCTGAATTTCATCGCAGTGCTAATCATTGCCTGCCCGTGCGCGATGGGACTTGCAACGCCAACAGCCATCATGGTCGGCACGGGCAAAGGCGCTGAACAGGGAATTCTCTTTAAAAACGCCGAAAGCCTCGAGCGGGCCCAGAAGATCGATACCATCGTGTTCGATAAAACCGGCACGCTTACGCGCGGCGAGCCAAAGGTCACGGAGGTGATCCGTGATGGAATAAGTGAGCAGGAGATCCTGTTTTTCGCCGGTTCAGCGGAAAAGAGCTCCGAGCATCCGCTCGGGGAAGCCATCGTGCGCGCTGCAGTTGAAAAGGGTATTCAGATCGAACAGGCGGACGAGTTCGAGGCGCTCCCGGGTCACGGAATCAGGGCACGGCTGAACGGCAGAGAGATCATTCTGGGGAACGAGCGGCTGTTGACGGAAAGAAAAATCGACTTCGCGCCATTCAGCATTACAGCTGAGAACCTATCATCCCACGGCAAGACCCCTATGTTCGTGGCCGTTGACAACAAGGTTGCAGGAATCATTGCCGTTGCGGACACTCTCAAGGAGCATTCAGCGGAGGCCGTATCCGGGTTGAAAGCCCTCGGCCTGGAGGTCGTGATGCTGACCGGAGACAATCGCCGCACGGCGCAGGCCATTGCCGACGAGCTTGGGATCAGCCATGTGCTGCCTGAAGTCCTCCCTCAGGACAAGATGGATATGGTAAAAAAACTCCAGGCAGAGGGTCGCGTGGTCGCCATGGTCGGCGACGGGATCAACGATGCACCTGCTCTCACACAAGCTGACGTTGGCATCGCCATCGGGACAGGCACAGACGTAGCCATAGAGGCATCGGACGTTACTTTGATCAAGGACGACCTCCGCGTGGTCGCAACGGCGATGAGGCTCTCGCGCCGTACCATGAACACCATCAAGATGAACCTGTTTTGGGCGTTTTTTTACAACGTCATCGGCATTCCCGTTGCGGCCGGCGTCCTTTATCCGTTCTTCGGGATACTGCTAAATCCTATGTTCGCATCGGCGGCTATGGCATTCAGTTCGGTGAGCGTTGTGTCGAACTCGCTCCGGTTGAGAAAATTCTCTTAAGCGTCAAACGCGTCATCGTTCTTTTGTACGGCTCACAAAAGTAGTAAGGGGTTCTTAAATGCATCTTGCTTTTTTCTTCGGGTTCTTTGCGTGCTCCGCGAGAAACGGTCTTCTCTGTTTATTGCTTCTTTTTAATGCCTTCACGGTGAAACAATGAAGTTCATCGCCGACGTCATGCTGGGAAAGCTCGCAAAGCGGATGAGGCTGCTGGGATTCGATGTTCTCTATGATCGGGCGTTCGATGATAACGAGATCATCCGCCTCTCACTGGAACAGAACCGCGTCATCCTGACTCGAGACACGGAACTTGCCTCACGTCCCCTGGCGGCAAACCGCGTGTTCATAAGTCATAATAAAGTAAAGGACCAACTACGCCAAGTTTTTGATACATTCAGGATCGAATCAATCCCCGGCCCTCTCACCCGATGTTCTGCTTGCAATGACACGCTCATCCCGGCCAGAAAGCAGGACATAAAGGACATCGTTCCCGAGTATGTGTATGGCAACTACGGATTTTTTTTTCGGTGTGTCAGTTGCGGAAGGGTCTACTGGGAAGGAACGCATGTGAAAAATATGAAATTGACTGGCTGATTTTAGAATGCTGAAGTCACAGTTCCCGCAGGGGCGACTCCGGAATTTCATCGCGTTCGGGAAAACCCAGTGTTTTAAAAATGAAAATTAAGCCCAACCCCGAGAGTGAACGTATCCCCATTAACGTTCGTGTCAACGGTAAATCCGTTGATTGTCTCATCATAATCAATGAACCTGAATACCCCTCTCACATCGATTGAGACCAGGGGATTGAAGTAATGCTCAAAGCCCATGCCGAGATTAAAACCAGGGCCTGATAAGTCATAGTGATCCCCGGTGACGTTGTAGTTCTCATGGAAGGTATAACCTCCCACACCAAATAATAAATATAGCTGATTCAGTGCAGGCGGCGGAAATAAAAAGACCCGTAAATCGATACTCCAGCCGTAAAAATCGCCGTCGCTGAATCCCGGGAAAGAATCGTGATGAGTAGATCCTATAAAATTACCTTCAAGTGCTACCGGACCAAAATTATATCCAAACCTTAGTTCCAATCCAAGTGCCGGATCGACGGTATCGAAGTAGGGGTCCGCCATGCTGGTTATATCAACATACGTAAGTCCAATACCTACATACGGGCCTACCTTTGCCATCGCAGGCGTGGAACAGAGCAGGATCGCCAACGCTGAAAAAAATAATATCTTTTTCATCGCTAACCCTCCCGAGAATATGGATTTATGATCGTTTTAGACTATAGCACACATCCATCAAGAGTCAAGGTAATAGTACCGGAGCGGGATATCGCGGGCTCATGGGCACATCGTTCTGTCATAGGATGAAAGCATATCGGAATGGATATTGGACGTGACTGCTATCGAAGATCAGACCCGACCAGAATTCTGATCGGCTCTGACGCATGCGTATGTTGCTATAGAAAGTGATAGGTCAAACCCACATCAATTGTCCTCACCGTTGCGTCTAAATTGACCGGCGTTCCCTCATCAAAGGTAATCGACGTGCTCGTAAATCCCGCACTGATAGACAACTCCGGGAACACATACACGTCAACGCCGAATCCCAATTGACCACCGTAGCCCTTTATCGCATTGTTGTTTTCTATTTTGTAGCCTCCGGCGCCGATCATGACATAAGGCTCAAAATGGCTCCCGCTGAACGGGAAATGCAGTTTTGCGTCTATTGTTCCGCCTTTATAGTCAGTTGTTTGGTTTGTTCCCTTCAGGTCAATGTTAGATTTAAAAAGAGTCCCTTCTATCGAAAAATATCTCCCAAAGCCGAATCCCCCGCGTAGACCCAAGCCGTTACCTGAATCCAAATTAGTGTCGCCTGAAAAAGAATCAAAGGGAATATACAAACCCAGGTACAACCCTTCTTTTGCAATCGCTGGCGTGGCGACGAGTGTTAATGCCGTCAGTGCAAGCAAGACAAACTTCTTCATGAAAGTTTCTCCTTTCAATCTTGCGTTCATCACCGTAGCAGATGATGGCAAAGCATGGGATACCGCCGGGATATAGCGGTAATTGTCCTAAAAAAAAGAAGACGGCAGAGGACTGACGCCAGTGTTTCTTCAAAGAGAAATCAGTTCATTGTGGAGGAGCAAATGGATATATCACGGGCGGAGTCCGTTCTGGCGGAGGAAGCGGTTTCACTAACGGTTCGGGCTGGGGCTCTGGTTGAGGCTGGGGTTCCGCCTGCTGAGGCGATACCTCATGCTGCGGTTCTGGCTTCGGTTTGGGCTTCGCCGACCGCGGCTGTTTAACTGGGGGCTGTTGGTTTGTGATGCCAGTACGGTTAATGGCAAGGTCCCTGATCACGGAACCTTTCGTCCCTCTTACGGCCAGTTCTTCCCCGTTCAGCAAAAGTCTGACCGCACTCACGTCGCTATAGCTGAGGAGGAACATCTCATCGGCGCTCCAGATAAGGCTCTCTCCTTTTTTGAGAACTGCCTTCTTCTGTGGGCTTGTATCGGTCCGGACCAGGAGCCACGTATCTTCAAGAGCTATGACCTCAAGATACAGTTTATCCGGTCTTCTCGCTTGAAGTTGTTCGACGCCCTGCAGTGTTCCTGTCGGGGCCGAAACCGTGACACTCGAGCTCCCCGTATGCTTGTCGGTTGGCCTGGACGTAAGCAGGAAAACAATGAGCGATATGAATATCGCTGCACCCCAGACGAATGGTTCAAGAGGAGCCTTCCTAACCTTCTTCGTTGTCCCCTGTTCAGAAATGACGGTCGCTTTTTCGACATCTGTTGGAGGAGCAGGAGGAGTCACTGTTTGAGGTTTTAGCTCCGCATACCGTTTTATGACCTCGGCTTCCTCAAGGTGTAAATAACGTCCGTAGTTTTTGAGAAAACCTCTCACGAAGACCTCGCCGGGAAGTTTGGAGAAATCTTCCTCTTCGAGGGCATTAAGGTAGTTGACACTGATCCTGGTCTCCTGGGCCGCCTCCCGTATATCAATGCCCATCGCCTCACGCGCGTCGCGCAGATATTTTCCTAACGTGCCCATCCATGTCACCTCAGCGTCTTGATATAGTCGTTTGCCTTCTGGGCGAGGTCACTTCCGGGAGCAAGTTCCGTCACTTTTTTGAACTCCACAATCGCCGACTTCTTATTGCCGTCCTTCAAAAGTGCAACTGCCAGACTGTATCGTAAGTATGCATTCTGGGGCGCAATCCCTACCCCTTCTTGGAATTCCTTGATAGATTCTTTGATCTGTCCTGCCTCAAACAATGCCGTGCCAAGCTTGTAATTGGTCAATTCTAGGTTAGCGTACCTCTTAGACTCACGGTATGCCTCCACGGCTTTCTCATATTTTTTTTGCGTCATGTACATATCACCCATATTGAGGTATGGGATATGTGGAGTAGTATAGAGCTTGTTTTCAAGAGCTTTATTAAAGGACTTAAGTGCTTCTTGCCATTTTTCCTGCTTTACATAAACGACCCCAAGGCCGTTGTACGCCTCGGAAAACTCAGGATCAAGGCTGATCGCTTCTTTATAGTATTTTATCGCCTCATCCAATTTCCCCTGGGTATCGTTCAGGACTCCAAGGTAATAATAAGGCAATTTGTAGGAGCTATCGGTCTGAATGGCACGATTGAATTCGACTGATGCAAGCTCGTAATTTTTTTCCTGAAAATGAGCTACTCCCTTCTGAAAATACCCTTCGGCCATCTTCTTATTGTTAACCGGTGGTGCTCCTCCGGTTGTGACGCATCCTACGAGCGCCAGAAGTAGCGCAATCACGAACGTTTTCATATGGAAGACACCCCTTTCAAAATGATGACAGAAGACGTGCGAGCGCTTCCTTATCTCTGCTCACAATGCCGTTAGTGCTGCGGATCTCCTTATTCTGCTGCGGTTTAGGCCCTTTTACCACGCCAGCCCTGATGGCCCGTTGAATGACGTCTTCCGGCCGCTTCGCGGAAACCTTCTGAGCCGTCTTCGTCGGTGCGCTGGCCGGTCTCTCCGGAGGCCTTGGCTGCACCGACGGCGGAGGAGGTTCCGGTGCAGGAGGCGCAGGAATTGTATTCACAAGGGCAGCCGGAACAGCGGCCTCCCGGGGCTGGTCAGCCGACGCAGATTGTGCAACAGAAGTCGTGGATGCAGGAAAAGCCGGGGCAGCGGTCTCCTGGGGCTGGACAGCAGGTGCTGGTTGCACATCAGAAACCGTGACCACAGGAGCAGACGGGGCGGCAGCCTCTTGGGTCCGGGCAACAGGTGCCGCTGCCTGCTCCAGTGACTCTGTGGCCGGCCCTGCGGTTCGTTCCACCGGTTTGGCCTCAATCTGCTTGTTGAGATTGAAGATTGCCTGGTCGTCAATCCAATGGTTCTTCTCTTCCGAGGACATTCTCGTGAGATCGATTTCATCGAGCATGGCTCCCATTCCTTCGGCAAAACCACGCGCCTCTTCATCAACGGCATTCATATCCTCATCAGGAAAGGGATTGGAGGAATGCGGATAGAAAAGCCTTCGGTTCGTATCAAGGAGGTGAAGAGCAATGTATGCTGAGGTCCTCCCGCCGCCCTCGCGGCAGAAAATGACGTAGCTTCGGGCCTCCTCAAGATTCATTTCCGGGGTTGCCACCTGGTGCGTGTTCATGGAAAAGAGCACCTTCAGCAGGCTTTTTTCCTTGACCTTGAGATCGGTTATAGTGGGATCGACGGTAAACATAGTACTTCCCTTAATTTAAATTTCAGAATCCCCTGTTTAAGGGACCACTGTACAGCGTGAACGCTGAGAATTGATATAGGTTAGTTCACTCTATATATCTTCAAAATGCGTCATGCTCTTGAACTCCCGGTACCTGCCCACAATTTCTTTATAATCCAGGCTTCGGAGCCGATCAAGGCTGAATGCCTCTACGTTGAGGGACGCCATGACGCTGCCGAAGATAACGGCCTTCCTCATGCTCTCTTCGGTAAAGTTCATGGTGCTGGCCAGATACCCCATGAACCCGCCTGCGAACGTATCACCAGCACCCGTAGGATCGAACACCGATTCGAGCGGATAGGCAGGGGCGTTGAACACGCTGTGGCCATTGAACATAAGCGCTCCATAGCTTCCCTGTTTGACCACGACCGTCTTCGGTCCCATGGCCTGTACGCTCTTCGCTGCTTTAACCAGACTCGCCTCTCCTGCAAGCTGCCTGATTTCTGCTTCGTTAATAGTGAGCAGGTCCACTTCCTTGAGTATGCGTTTGAGCGCTTCGGGTTTGCTCGATATCCAGTAATTCATCGTATCACAAGCAACGAGTTTTGGCCTCTTGACCTGCCTTAACACTTCGAGCTGGATATCAGGGTCCACATTCGCGAGGAACACGACATCAGAGTTCTTATAGTCGTTGACGATATTCGGCTTGAAGGTCGCAAGAACATTCAGGTGCGTGGCCAGCGTGTGCGCCTCATTCAAGTCATACCCGTACTCGCCTTTCCATCGGAAGGTTTCACCCCTTTGGACCTCTATGCCTCGCGTGTCGATGTTTTTGCTCTTGAGAAATTGTATGTGCTCTTTGGGGAAGTCCTCACCTATAACAGCTACAAGCCGGACATCGGCGAAGTAACTGGCAGAGGTGGAAAAATAGGTTGCTGAACCGCCGAGGGCATTCTCAACATTTCCAAAAGGCGTCCTGACCGAATCAAGCGCGACCGTACCGACAACAAGCAAACTCACTAAATAAAACCTCCCTGTAATTTATAATTCAAAAGCAAAATGAAAAAGAGATGAACGCTTTATTTTATTGTATCGTTTTTTTTACTCACGATGCCGCCTCACGACTTCCGGCCTTTCATGTACTTCCCGATAATGGGAATCAGATCCTTTTTCGTCTTGAATGGGATCAGATTCTCGGGCGTCATGATCGTGTTCCTGAGCGACTCACTGCATCCGCACGATCTCGTCTCCGGCAGGACCCGGACAGCTTCACGGATCATATCTTTGGATGTTTCGATGTTCTTCTTCATGACCGCCAGCACCGCTTCCACGGTCACGGCCTCTTCGCTGTGGTGCCAGCAGTCATAGTCCGTCGCCAGAGCAATGGTGCTGTAGCATATCTCGGCCTCGCGAGCGAGCTTGGCCTCGGTGGCATTTGTCATGCCGATCACGTCGACGTCCCACTTCCGATAGGTTAGCGACTCGGCGCGTGTCGAAAACTGCGGTCCCTCCATGCACAGGTACGTACCGCCCCGGTGCACCGTGGCCCCTACGGCAATACCTGACTGCACAAGAATCTCGGAGAGGTAGATGCACACCGGATCGGCCATTCCCACGTGCGCTACGATGCCGTTACCAAAGAAGGTGCTCCGCCGTTGTCTGGTGTGATCATAGAACTGGCCAGGGATCACGATATCACCGGGCTTAATCTCTTCCTTCATGCTGCCGACTGCGCTCACCGAGATGATCCGCTCCACGCCGAGCTTCTTCATGCCGTAGATGTTCGCCTGGTAGTTGATGTCCGTTGGTAGAATACGATGGCCGCGGCCATGCCGGGGCAGGAACGCCACGCGCTTGCCATGCAGCGTGCCGATGATGTAGTCGTCCGAGGGTTTGCCGAAGGGCGTCGTGACCTTCATGGTGATCACTTGGGTCAGCCCTTCCATTTCGTATAAGCCGCTGCCGCCGATAACGCCGATGTTAATTTTTTCCGCTTTTGCACTCCGCTTTGCCATTCTTGATAATTCCTTGAGACTGCAGGGAACGCAGTTTTCGCAGACCAACAGAGATTACACGGCGCTGAAACTGATGGTTCCACGCTCTTCTCAATCATCGTTTCACGGATCCCCGGATACCGCACTCAGAAATCCGTAATCACCTCACCCTTGCGCCGCCTGCTCCTGTTCTGTTTTCTTGCTTTCCATGGTCTCCAGGAGTTCCACAGGTTTTTCGGGGATGATGGTCGAGATAGCGTGCTTATAAACGAGTTGCTGATTCTCCTGCTTCATAAGAATAACGAAGTTGTCGAAGCCCTTGATCGTTCCTGTAAGCCGCGCTCCGTTCACGAGGTACATCGTCACCGGAATCTTTTCCTTGCGCATCTGGTTCAAAAAAACATCCTGAAGGTTCACTTGCGACTTGCCCATCTATCCCTCCACGAAGCATGAAGCGAGATACGCTCTTAACGGCTGCTTCCACCAGAATATTTTTTTATCTTATACCAACTTGTTTGAAATTTCAATGTTTTTCTTTATCCGCGCCACGATCTCGTTCGTACTGACAAGCCCACTGATGTCCATCCACTGAGCTTCTGGCTCCCTTCGGAACCACGTGAACTGGCGTTTGGCAAACCGCTTTGTGTCACGCTTGAGAAGGGAAACGGCCTCATCCCGCGAAGTCTTGCCGAGAAGGTAATCCATAAACTGCTTGTAACCCAGCCCCTGCATCGAGGGAAGCTCGGGCCTGCATCCCCGGTCCATTAGGGCTTTCACCTCGGCCTCAAGCCCGTCGGTGATCATCTGGTCTATGCGTTTCTCTATCCGGGGATAGAGCTCCGCTCGCGACCTGACAAGAAAGAGCATTCGGAAGCGGTATGGTCTGTCCTGGAACGAATGTTCCCGCTGGAATTCTGAAAGTTTTTTATCCTTGAGGTGATATACCTCAAGTGCCCTGACCGTACGCCGGAGATCGTTCGGATGGATTTTAATCGCTGCCTCGGGATCGACCCGCACCAAGTCGGCATAGAGAATCCCTGGTTCGCCCTCAGCCTCCCGCTGGAGCAGGCGTTCGCGCAAGTCGAGGTCCGCAGGAGGACCGTGGAACAGCCCGCGCATGAGCGCACGAATATAAAGCCCTGTGCCACCGACAACGATGGGAGTCCCGCCGGAGGAGCTGATGCCGTCGATCGCCGCCCGCGCATCTCTAAGATAGTCGCCCACGCTGTACGGCTGGTGAGGCTCCACTATGTCGATCATATGATGGTATACAATTCTACGCTGCTCCTTGTTGGGCTTGGCCGTTCCGATGTCCATACCCCGATAGATCTGCATGGAGTCGGCGCTCACGATCTCTGCGCAAAGTTCCTGCGCCAGAAGGATTGAAGCATCGGTCTTGCCCACGGCAGTGGGCCCGGCGATGATAAGTATGGGTTTGTCTTTAGACATGGTTTAGCAGATCATTCTTTCGATACTTTGCTTTTCTCGATGCCTACTTTGTGAAGCTTCACAGGGCGCGTCGCCTTTTTCCGCACCCTCATGTTTAGCATCTCTACCGTAAAAGAAAAAGCCATAGCGAAATAGATATACCCTCTTGGAATATGGAACTCGAATCCTTCTGCGATCAGAGTGGCACCAATCATCACGAGGAAGCTGAGTGCCAGCATCTTGATTGTCGGGTGTTTTTCAACAAAGTCGCCTATGGCTCCTGACGAGAACATCATAACGACAATTGCAACAACGATTGCGAGGATCATCACCTCCACGTTCTTCACCAATCCAACGGCGGTAATCACCGAATCAAGGGAAAATATGATGTCGAGCAGTGCTATCTGGGTCAGTACGCCAATGAACGAAACTGCTATCTTTGCCGTAATCACTGCTTCCTCGCCCTCAAGGCTATTGTGGATCTCACGGGTACTTTTCCATAACAGGAAGAGCCCTCCGAGTATCAGGATGATATCACGTCCTGATACTTCCTGATTGAAGACTTTAAATAGCGGCGACGTAAGCTTCATCACCCAGGTAATGGAAAGCAACAGGATGATTCGGGTGATCATGGCCAGTCCGAGTCCGAGAATCCTGGCCTTGTTCCGCTGCTTATGCGGCAATCTTCCAACCAAGATCGAGATAAAAATTATATTGTCGATGCCCAGTACGATCTCTAGAGCTGTGAGGGTAATTAATGCAACCCATGCCTCAGGACTTGTGAGCCATTCCATTTGGACCCTTTACGCTGGTATCTGATTTATCAGTATAATCTGTTTCTGTCGAGACAAATCTGCATTATGCAGGCATGGCAGTCGTAGCGAAGATTAACACCGATGGCTTTTTGAGATAACGTTATTGTACTTCGTGACGTCAGTGACTTTTTACAAGCGGTGAAGGACCGATGGCGCGCTTCATGCGGCATCTCTCTTTGCACCATCTCCCCTTTTCATTTTTGTAGCAGCTGGTGCACTGTTCGTTACGATAGCTCCTGCCGCACCGAAATCAAATCTCGCAGGACAGCCAATTGGGCATCAGCAACGATCTCCATCGCAGTCTTCACTTTTTTATGCCGCAGGCGTTGCATATCATTTCATCTGCCGTAACCCCTACACCCTCTTGAACATTTTCCTTATATCGCTCAGGGGAAGACGGATGATTGTCGGCCTGCCGTGCGGACAGGTGTGCGGCATTCGACACCGGAAAAGTTCGCTGATCAGTATCTCCATCTCCTTCTGCTCAAGATGCCGATGGATTTTAATTGCGGGATGACAGGCCATCACGCTCAGGACCTTGTCCCGAAGCTCGTCCATCTTCCTGCTCTCTCCAAAGACAGTTACTTCATCGAGAACATCGAGCACAAGTTTCCGGTAATCCGCGCCCACGAGAAGTGACGGCACGGCTTTGATCATGAACGTCCCGCCGCCGAATTCTTCTACAGCGAACCCGAGCTGGTTGAGCTCGGGTAAATACTCTGAGAGCAGGCTGCTCTGAGCCGGACCGAGCTCCACCTGGTCCGGCATGAGCAGGGTTTGGACAGGAATATTTTTGTTATCGAACTGATCCTGGAGTTTCTCGAACAACACACGCTCATGCGCCGCATGTTGGTCGATGATCGCCATTCCTTCTTCTGATTGGGCAATGATGAAGGAATCATGGACCTGGGCGAGTGGATACATGTAATGTTCAGGGCTGCCGGATGGCCGGGTTTGTGGCTCAGCATGGCTCTCTCGCTGCACAGAAGAGTCATGGTCATACGAAAGAGGTGCCGTTCCGACATCGTTCTTTCGGCGACCAAAAAAGGGAGGGGATTTTACCACATTTGACCCGTCTTCTTTTATGGTCTGATTCCTGAGATAATCCGCAAGGGCCTCTCTCACCCCCACAGCATGAGACCCGTACGCCGTCACCGTCGCGTCAGCCGCACTTATTCCCTGCGTTCGCAGTCCTTCCCTGATCACATCCCGGACAAGATCGTGTATCTGTGACTGATTGCGGAACCGCACTTCGGTCTTGGCTGGATGAACATTAACATCTACCAAAGCGGGATCGATATCGATAAAGATAAAGCCCACCGGGTGCCGGTCTCGCATGAGCATGTCATGGTAAGCGCTATAAAGTGCGTGCGTGAGCGACGGGTTCTTTATTGCGCGGCGGTTCACATAGAAGTCTTGATATGTCCGATCTGCTCTTGTGTATGAAGGGCGGCCGATGAGGCCGTGGATCCTTATTCCGTCCCTATTCCCTTCGAATTCCATCAGGTTATCAGCAATTTCATTGCCATAGAGCTGGAATGTCCGCTCCTTTAAACTCATGGATGACGGGAGGTCGATTACCGGTTTTTTATTATGGGTGAGCCGAAAGCTGATGTCAGGATGGGCCATGGCCTGACGGGACACGGCAGAAACAATATGCGAGAATTCGGTTGCTGCGCTCTTCAGGAATTTGAGCCGAGCCGGCGTGTTGTAGAACAGGTTGCTTATTTCGATGGAGGTGCCTAGTGGCGCTGCAGTATCGCTAATGACTTTTATAGCATCGCTCTTGATTTCGATCAGCACACCTGCGGACATGTCCTTTACTGCGGTGACCAGTCTAACCTGCGACACGGCGGCAATGCTCGAAAGCGCCTCGCCTCGAAAACCCATAGTGCGTATGGCCTCCAGGTCCGCGTCCGTAGTTATCTTGCTCGTGGCGTGTCGTAGGAAGGCGGTCTGCGCGTCCTTCTTTGACATTCCGCTCCCATTATCCGTAATCCGGATCAGACGCCTGCCTGCCTGTTCGATGTCGATGAAGATTTCAGACGCGCCGGCATCGATCGAGTTTTCAACAAGTTCCTTTACCGCCGATGCAGGCCGATCGACCACTTCACCCGCGGCTATCTTGTTCACAACGTGATCCGGGAGTATATTGATTTTATCAGGCATTCGAGCACCGTTTCAACGGGGATCGCACATGACGGAAAAACATAGATCCTGTACGACATGATGCGAATACAGTTGGCCCGCATTCTTCAGCGTTCAACTGCTTTGAGCCGATCAAACGCGAGCGTTTGCTTCTTTCAGACCCTCAGGTCGAGAAGTTCTTCCTTCATATCGAACTCGCTTTCTATCCAACGGTAATACGTGTCGTTCACGTATTAGCGGAGCATATCGCCGCGCATCTCGATCTCCTGCCACTTGGTCAGCGCCCGATCCGTTTTTCCGGAATTGCAGCCTTTCCATGAGATCAGCTCTGGTCGAGATGCGCCGTTTTGATAGAACTCAACTTTTGCCCGTCCACGTACGGGAACAGTGAACTGATGGGTATTATCTCGGTCATTCCCGGCCCGAGTAGTATGTTCCTGTCCGCCCTGGCTGTAGTTTACTCGTCCATGGCATCAGCCGCTCAATAGTTCAACTTCGCCTTTTCCAGGTTTGCAACTACCACGATAACCAAACTGTCGGGATGAAGGTACTTCTGCGCTACCCGTTTGATATCCTCTCTGGTCACGGCGTTTATCATCGCAGAATACTTCTGGGGATAATCGAGACCGAGGTTATAGATCTCGATGAACGTCAGCATCCCGGCGATCTTCGCGGATGTGTCCATCTTCAATGGAAAACTTCCCGTTAAGTATGCCTTGGCATCGGCAAGTTCCTTATCGGATACAGGCTCCGCCTGTATCTTCCGGATTTCCTTCAGCGTCTCGGCAATCACTTCGTTCGCGGACTCGTTCTTCGTCCGGATGCTGACCGAGAATGCTCCCGATTCTTTCTGCGCCGAAAATACGCTATGCACGTCATATGCCAACCCTTTGTTGTCCCGGATATTATCCATAAGCCGGGAAGAAAAACCACCTCCGCCGAGTATGTAGTTCATGACAATCACGGCGTAATAATCGGGGTTTTCCCTGCTGATACCGATATTGCCTAATTCGATATTCGCTTGGGTAATGTTCTTGTCGATCTTCCGTACAACGGTTTTCTCTATCACCAACGGCGGAATGGAAGCAGGAAGAGGCTGATCGCTCCGCTTCCATCCCTTGAAGTATTCCTGGAGAAGACCAATTATTTCTTTTTCGTTCACGTCCCCGACAACGGCAATGATAATGCTGTTCGGGCTGTAACGCTCCGAATAGAAATTTACGACGTCCTGCCGCGTAAGCTTTGGCAGATAGGCAGCCACGTCGTCGCTCGTCCTCCCATACGCATGTCTGCCGTACACCGCTTTCGTGAATGCCTCACCAGCAACATTGTCCGGATCTTCTTTTTGCCGCTGGATCTCAGCAAGGATTTCCTTGACCTTGCGGTCGATCTCTTTCTGGTCGAAAACGGGGTTCATGAGGACATCGGAGAGCAGGTCAAGGCCCGTTCGTAAGTCTTTCTTGAGAACCCGCAGGCTTGCCGAGGCGAAGTCGTTTCCCCCGGATACGGAGAGCGACCCACCGATGAAGTCGATCTCGCTGTTGATCCTGCCGGCCGGCCTTTTTGATGTACCCTGCATGAGCAGCGACGCAGTGATCGATGCAATGCCGGGCTTGTCCTCGGGTTCCGCTGTGCTCCCTGCCTTGATCGCCATGTTCACCATGACCATTGGGATGTCATGCTTCTCAGAGAGTAACAGGACCATGCCGTTTTCGAGCGAGATGCGCTTGCCGATCAGCTCGGCGGCTGATGCTTTTTGGGAGAACTGACAAACCACCGTCAGTATAATAAGAAGTGTGTACCTTGTAAGCTTCATTTTTTCGCCTCGCGTTCTCATTGTTAAATTTGCAATCGTTAATTCTTTGTTGGCACCAGTATCCCTACCGTCCTATTGTCCTCTGAGAAATATTCTTTTGCCACGCGCTGAATATCTTCCTTGGTGACCGCGCGGATATTCTCCAGGTATTTCTCGAGAAGCTTCCAGTTCGCGACGGTCTCATACTGACCGAGAAGCATTGCCTGGTAGAATACCGAATCCTGCCCCATGATGAAGCCAGCTTCAATCTGGTTCTTTGCCTTCTGGAGCTCTTCGTCGGTAACCGGCGTTGTCTTGAGCTTTTCGATCTCGGCATAGAGCGCTTTCTCCACCTCCTCTGTGGTCTTTCCAGGCATCACGCCGGCATAGACGTAGAACAGATTCGGGTCGTTTGCAATGTTGTCGTAATCACCTCCGGCGTAGAGCGCGAGCTGTTTTTCGTATACGAGCGACTTGTACAAGCGGGAACTCTTGCCTGATGAGAGGATGCCCTGCAGGGCCTCAAGGGCATAGGAGTCCTTGTCCTTAAGATCAGGCGTATGGTAACCGGCAAAAACAGCCGGAAGCTCTGCCTGCTTCTTAACAATAATCCTGCGTTCACCCAGTTGTCTGGGCTCGACCGCAGCGACCCTGGGTACATCTGGTCCGCGCGGAATGGAACCGAAATACTTTTCTATTTGAGGGAGAATCGCCTTCGTATCAAAATCACCGACCATAACGATGGTTGCATTGTTCGGTGCGTAGTACGTATGATAGTGATTATAGAGGTCGTCGCGGGTAATGTTATTGATGTCCGCCATCCAGCCGATCACCGGCCACTCATAGGGATGGGCGATGAACGCGGCTGCCGTCATCTCTTCCACCATAGTCGATGTCGGGTCGTCATCCGTCCTCATGCGGCGCTCTTCCTTAACCACCTCTCGTTCGGACAGGAACTCCTTGGGATCGATGAGCAGGTTCTGCATGCGATCTGACTCGAGATCGAGCGAGATACCGATACGATCTGCTGCAAAGTTCTCGAAATAGGCGGTATAGTCCTTGCCGGTGAATGCGTTGTCATTTCCTCCGTTCCGCATCACGGTTTGGGAAAAGGTCTTGGGCCCGTACTTTTTTGTTCCCTTGAACATCATGTGCTCAAGCAGGTGCGACATGCCGGTCGTCCCGAGCTTTTCGTTCCGTGAACCGACCTTGTACCAGATCTGGAACGTGATTACCGGCGCCTTATGCTCTTCCTTGAGCAGCACCTTGAGTCCGTTCGGAAGAACCTTTTCGGTAACTTTCATGTCCTGCCCCAGGGCAGGCGTTACAACGAATACCGTATACAGGAAAAGCAGTATGACTGATTTTACATATTCCATGATCAATTCACCAACCTTTACTTTTGGACTTTGAATTTGCCTTATCTCTCTCCCGTGTGTCCGAACCCTCCCTTACCCCTCGCGGTCTCGGAAAGCACATCCACCCGCACGAGCTTCGCCTTCTCTATCTTTGCGAAAACAATCTGGGCAATGCGATCGCCGCGATGAATGGAAAACGGCTTAGCGCTGAAATTGAAAAGGATGACACCGATCTCTCCACGGTAATCGGCGTCGATGGTGCCGGGCCCATTCAGCATGCCTATGCCGTGCTTGAGCGCGAGACCGCTTCGGGGCCGGACCTGTCCTTCATATCCTTCGGGAATAGCAATCGCGATACCTGTCGGGACCAGTTTCCACATTCCTGCCTCGATGACCGTCTCGCCGACAACAGCTGCATACAGGTCAATACCTGCAGAGTGCTCTGTCTGGTAGTGCGGGATGGGGAGTCCTTCGGAATTTTTGAGCTGTGTTATGTGTACAACGAGATGGCTGGGCATATTTTCCTGACGAAAGCAGGAGCATAGGGCATTGTCTTGTCATCACCGCGCTCAATAACTCCATGCGCGCTGCCTTTTGACTATCATATCTCCAAAACCGAATCCGGCACATCAGCCCTGCTCAGGGGACCGAGGATCGCGAGGGAGATATTGTCCCGTGTGAAAAGTTGCTGGGCAAGCCGCTGGACTTCCTCCGAGGTCACTTTTTCTACGCCCCTAATGATATCATCGATCGAGATGTATTTTCCGAAATAGATCTCTTGTCTTGCCAGCCTGCTCATGTGGCTGTTGCTGCTCTCGAGGGAAAGGACAAGGTTCCCCTTGATCTGGTTCTTTACCCGCATCTCTTCCGCCTGCGTTATTCCCTCGTCCTTGATCTTTTTGAGCTCTCTGGTCACGAGCCGCAGCACCTCGAGCGTGTTCGTCGGGTCGGTTCCGGCATACACCGTGAGCAGCCCCGTATCGCGGTACGAGGTCACATAGGAATAGATGGAATAAGCGAGGGCGTTCTGTTCGCGCACCTCCTGAAACAGTCGCGAGCTCATGCTGTTCCCGAGCACGGTGTTGAGCGCCGAGATCACGTAGCGGTCTTCATGCATGTAATTCATTCCCCTGCACCCGATACAGACCTGCACCTGCTCGAGCTGTTTCTTCCTCACCGCCACGGCATGGCTGAATTCGGGAGTCACCTCTTTCTTGGGAACGCCTGCCCGCGAGAGCCTTCCGAAGCTCGTATCCAGCAGTTCAATCAGTCGGGCGTGTTCGAAATTGCCGGCAACGGATATCACGATCTCCTTAGGGCTGTAATAATGGTCGATGTAGGAAATGATATCCTGGTGTTTGAGCGCTCTAATGGTCTCTTTTGTCCCGAGGATGGGGCGGCCTAACGGATTGTCTGGCCAGACCGTGCTCGTGAAGAACTCGTGGATATAGTCATCGGGCGTGTCCTCCACCCCCTTGATCTCTTCAAGGATTACCTTGCGTTCCTTTTCCATTTCAATAGGGTCGAACTTGGAGCCAAGGAGGATGTCCGAAAGGATATCGACGGCCACCGGCAGGTGCTCGTCCACGACCTTGGCATAATAGGTGGTCGTTTCCTGCGAGGTGAATGCATTCATCTCGCCGCCGAGAGAGTCCATTTCGATCGCAATATCTTTGGCGGTCCGCTTCTCCGTGCCCTTGAAGAACAGGTGCTCGATGAAGTGAGATATCCCGCCTATCTCCTGCGGTTCATGGCGAGATCCCACCTTCACCCACACGCCGATGGATACGGACCGCGATTTTGGCAGTGTTTCGGATACGACCCGCATCCCGTTGGAAAGGGTGTCTTTTCTATACATTTATTTTTCTTTCTGGTTCTGGTTGCCTTGCCCGTGTTGTGCGGCGCGCTCCTGGATGATCTTTTGCGCCAGGTGGCTCGGAACGTCCTCATAACCGTTGAACTCCATGGTGTACATGCCCCTACCGCTCGTGAGCGAGTTGAGCGTCGGCGCGTAGGAGAGCATCTCGGACATGGGGACGAGGGCCTTGATCGTCTGGCCATTCGCCTGGGGAACCACTCCCTGCACCTTGCCGCGGCGCGAGTTCAGGTCGCCTATCACTGCCCCGAGCGTATCGTCCGGCGAAACCACTTCGACGCTCATGATCGGTTCGAGCAGCACCGGCTTCGCAGCTTCAACGGCCTTCTTGAATCCCATGGACGCAGCGACCTTGAATGCCATTTCCGAGGAGTCAACGGTGTGATAGGACCCATCATAGAGTGTGACACGGAGATCCACCATGGGATATCCGGCAAGAGATCCTTCATGCATGGCCTCAATTACCCCTTTTTCAACAGCGGGGATGTACTGCCGCGGAATCACGCCGCCAACGATCTTGTCCACGAATTCGAACCCGCTGCCGCGCGGTAGGGGATCGAGCTCGATCCATGCATCCCCGTACTGCCCATGGCCTCCGCTCTGCTTCTTATACTTGCCCTGGGCATTTGCCTTGGCTCTGATTGTTTCTTTATACGGGACCTTCGGCGTCTTCATCTTCACGTCGACGCCGAATTTCCGCTTCAGCTTCTCGAGCGTTACCTCGATATGCACCTGCCCCATGCCCGACAAGATCATTTCCTTGGTCTGATCATCAAAGGCGAAGCGAAGCGTCGGGTCTTCGTCGAGCAGTTTGTGGATGCCGATGCTCACCTTGTCCTCATCACCCCGTGACTTCGGTTCTATGGCAAATGACAGCACGGGGTCGATGAACTTTGCAAAATCAAGAACGATCGCCTGCGTCTCTGAACACAGCGTATCTCCGGTGAGGGTTTCCTTGAGCTTGGCCACAGCGCCGACCTGGCCTGCGGAAAGTGCCTGCGTTGTGACCTGCTTCTTGCCTTCGATGTAGAACAAGGAGCCGATTTTTTCCTTTATTTCCTTGGTCGAGTTATAGACGGCAGAATCGGACTTCAGCGTTCCGGAGAAAACCCGCACCAAGGAGAGTTTACCGGCAAAGGGGTCGATGACGGTCTTGAATACGAGCGCGGCAAGCGGTTCCTCGGGAGCCGGCTTCCGAACGATCTCTTTGTCGGTCTTCGGATCTTTCCCCTTGATCGCCACGATACCTGCCCGCTCGACCGGTGATGGGAGGCACATGATCACGGCATCCATGAGTTGCTGGATCCCCATATTTTTGACCGGTGAGCCGCACAGAACCGGCAAGAGTCCGCCGCCGAGCGTTCCATGCTTGAGTCCCGCTATGAGATCTTCCTGTGAGAGATCGCCTTTATCCAGATACCTTTCCAGCAGACTGTCCTCGGTCTCCGCAATCTGTTCGACAAGCTTCTTACGGTAACTGGCGGCATCCTGCTTCATGTTGTCGGGGATCTCTTTTTCCTCAACCTTGCCGCTATTGTCCTTGGCGAAATAGAGGGCTTTCATCTTGATGAGATCGATAACACCCGAAAAGCTTTCTTCAAGCCCGATAGGAAGCTGAAGGATAAGAGCACCTTTGCAGAAGTACTTTTCCATGTCGCCCACGGCACGAAAAAAATCGGCACGCTCCTTGTCAAGCTTGCTCACGAAGGCGATACGCGGTATCTCGTAGTCGCAGGCGAACTTGTAGATCTTTTCGGTCTCGGCCTTGACACCGGATAGGGCGGATACGATGACGATGGCGCCGTCAACAGCTCGAAGGGTTCCCTTCGTTTCTTCAAGGAAGTTGATGTAACCGGGGGTGTCGATGATGTTGATCCGCACACCCTTCCAGTCCACGAATCCGAGCGCCGCGGTGATCGAGATCTTTCGGGCGATCTCCTCGGCCTCGTGCATGAAGACCGATGTATTGTCGTCCACGCTTCCCAGGACGTCTACCGCGCCTCCAACGAAAAGCATGGCGTCGGCGAGCGATGTCTTGCCCGCGGCACCGTGTGACAGGATAGCAATGTTGCGGATTTCCCTGACATCAGCATTTTTCATAAGACGCTCCTTTTGAGGATAAATTTGTTTATCTTATGAACTACCAGATCTCGGACTTTATTTTCCCGGCCTGCTTGAGCAATACGTCGACCACGGCTTCACTAAAGAAGTTGGACGACTGGCGGACATCCGCGTCCACCATGCTTTCGTAATACTTCTTCCCTTCTGCGAGTTCTTCCGTCAAAATATCGAAGAGGCTGTCCTGCTCGATTCCCTCCTTTACCTTCGCCTGGTTGTACAGAAGAATGTCCGAGAGAATGGTTCGCGCGAGCCTTTTTGCTTCATCAGGATTTTTTATCAATCTCATAACGGAGCCCCATCACAAGAAATTCCGTCATTCATCAGGAAAGGATCTCGACGATGACGGGCTTGTACTTTTGAGTTTTTTCTACCTTTTTATTGTACATCCAGATAAAGACAAAAGAGATCACGAGACACCCGGCGCCCGCGATAAAGGCCCAGAGGTCTGATTTCGCTTCTGCTCCATAAAGCACCGCCAAGTTCTTGGCAAGAATGGCACCGCCGATAAACGCCGCCATGGGAATGCCATACAGAATGATCGATGCTTTCAGATAGAGCTGTGGAGCTACAACCACTTTCACCTTCTGTCCTTTGACCGCACCAAGAGGATTGGCAGCCTCCATGAATGACTGGTCACCAGGATGGCATACCCCTGCAGCGGCACACTGCTCGCAGGCGCTCTTTTTCAAAAGCGCTACCCTGGCGACACCCCCTTCCGTCTCTGCTACAATGCCCTCTTCTTCGATCATATTTAACCCTCGATCCCACCACCATGGGACACAAGCCAAAGGCTTTTCTCAGTATCCACGGTGTCACCGTGACTTGGTGATTCGATCTGTCCTCTATTTCTTCTTCGCCGTCCGCAGAAGCTTGTATTCGATGCTGTCTACGAGAGCCTGCCAGCTCGCTTCAATCACGTTTTCGGACACTCCGACCGTACCCCATTTATTCGTGCCGTCTCCTGACTCAATCAGCACCCGCACTCGCGCAGCCGTGCCTTCGGCCGCGGTCAGCACCCGCACCTTGTAGTCTATCAACCGCACGTTCTCCAGCCCCCTGCCGGGGAAATATTTCGGCAGCACCTTGCGGAGCGCCTTGTCCAAAGCATTGATGGGACCATTTCCCCAAGCGGCAGTATGCTCGATGTTCCCTCCGACCTCTACCGTGACCGTAGCCTCGCTCACCGGATGAGGGTCAACCTTCCGCTTTTCGGTCAAGATACGATAATCAATGCGATCGAACATATTGAAGACCGACTCATAATTATGCCCAGCGCGCAGCATGAGCAGTTCAAGCGAGCCCTCGGCACCCTCGAACTCATACCCTTCGTTTTCCAGCTGCTTGACTTTCTTGAGGATCGTGATAAGTTCTGGGCTATTCTTGGAGAGCGGGATATTAAGTTCGCCTGCCTTCTGAAGAATATTACTTTTCCCAGCAAGATCCGAGACAAGGATGCGCCGTTTGTTGCCGACCAGTTCCGGTATAATATGCTCGTACGTGAGGGGGTTCTTCGTCACCGCATCGACGTGCACGCCGGCCTTGTGCGCGAAGGCGCTGTCTCCGATATAGGGCTGCCGCTTGCGGTGCGGAAGATTCGCGAGTTCATCCACATACCGGGATACTTCTCTCAGTTTCGAGAGGTTCGCGTCGGAGATGCAGTCGATTCCCATCTTTAACTTGAGCGCTGGGATAATGGAGCAGAGATTTGCATTTCCGCACCGTTCGCCGTATCCGTTGATGGTCCCATGCACCTGCAGTGCTCCCATTCTGATCGCGGCTAGAGAATTTGCCACGGCAAGATCGGAGTCGTTATGTGCATGAATTCCAAAGGGCGTTTTTATCCGTCGCTTGACGTTTGTGACGATTCGTTCCAGGTCATTCGGCAGGGTACCGCCGTTCGTATCGCACAGTACCAGGCAGTCAGCCCCCGCGGACTCGGCAGCGAGCAGCGTCTGAATGGCATATTCGGCATTAGCCTTGTATCCATCGAAGAAGTGCTCCGCGTCGTAGAACACGTCATCCATATGTTTTTTGAGGAACGCCACGGAATCGCTGATAATCCGAAGGTTTTCCTCAAGGGTGGTTTTGAGAGCCTTGAGGACATGGAGGTCCCAGCTTTTTCCATAGATGGTCGCCGTAGACGCTCCCGAGTCAACAAGTGCCTTGAGACTCGGGTCTTCCGAAGCCTTAAGATTTGCCCGCCGCGTGGCGCCGAAGGCAACAAGCCTGGCTTTTCTCAGCTTGACGCGACGCATTTCTTTGAAGAACTCAACGTCACGGGGGTTGGAGCCGGGCCAGCCGCCTTCGATATAGCGCACCCCGAACTGGTCGAGCTTTTTGGCCACGCGCACCATATCCTCTACCGAGAAGTTCACGTCCTCAGCCTGTGCGCCGTCGCGGAGCGTGGTGTCGTATAAATGAACAGTAGTCTTCATTTTTATGTCGCATGGTACAGAGTACACAGAGAACAGTGCTCTGCCCTTTGATCGCTGCCCTTCCTACGCTGCCTTGTCCATCTCAAATGTCTCGTGGAGCACTCTGACGGCGAGCTCCGTGTACTTGGCATCAATCACACAGGAGATCTTGATCTCTGACGTGCTGATCATCATGATATTGATCCCTTCTTTTGCCAGAGAAGAGAACATCTTAGCGGCAACGCCAGAGTGCGAGCGCATGCCCACCCCGATGATCGACACTTTGGCGATATCTTCTTTGAGATTTACGCCCTTGGCGTCAATCTCGGCCACGACCTTCTTCATGACCTCCATGATCTTCCGTGAGTCGGTCTTGGGCACGGTAAAGGACATGTCTGTAAGTCCGCCTTCGCCGATATTCTGGATGATCATGTCAACAATGATATTGTTGTCGGCGATCTCATTGAATATCCTGCCCGCCACACCCGGTTTGTCCGGTACGCCCGTGACCGTCACCTTTACCTGGTTCTTATCGTATGCCACGCCGGACACCACCACTTTCTCCATATCAGAATCCTCCCTGGTCACGAGGGTCCCGGGGTTATCATTGAAGCTCGAGAGCACTCTCACCGGAACATTGTATTTTTTTGCGAACTCGACAGAGCGGGTCTGAAGCACCTTGGCCCCAAGGCTCGCCATCTCGAGCATTTCATCATAGGATATCTTGTCAAGTTTTCTGGCTTGCGGCACCATGTTCGGGTCCGTAGTATACACACCATCCACATCCGTGTAGATATCGCAAAAATCAGCCTTGAGCGCCGCAGCAACAGCCACGGCCGTGAGATCAGAACCGCCGCGGCCGAGCGTCGTTACGTCGGACTGGTCATTGATGCCCTGGAAGCCCGCAACCACCGCGATCTTGCCTTCCTTGATCGCCTGCCTGAGCCGATCGCCCGTGATCTTCTCGATCCGCGCCTTCGTATGGACGCTGTCCGAAATGATCCCCGCCTGCCGCCCGGTGAACGACTGCGCCTTGTGCCCAAGCGAATGGATCGCCATGGCAAGGAGCGCAATCGTCACTCGCTCGCCTGTTGACACGAGCATGTCCATCTCTCGCGGATCCGGGTTCTCGGTCACCATCGAAGCAAGGTTGATGAGTTTGTCCGTCTCGCCGCTCATGGCCGAGACGACCACTACGACATCGTGGCCTTCCTCTTTTGTGCGGCAGACGCGCTGCGCCACATTCTTGATCCGTTCAGGGTTCCCGACGGAGGTACCGCCGTATTTCTGTACTATGAGCACCCTCTTCCCTCCATTACAGTTCTTGAAAACAGAAAAGCTGATTCAGACGAGTTACTCGACCATTCCGAATGACACGAGTGGGCTTTGTCCTTCTTTTTAGTTCGTGTCATACGTCCCTTCATGCCATTGGTGTGCAAGAATTTCACGCTATTTCTTCAGGAAATAATCCATCAGCGCATGCCCTTCCTTGAACACCAAAGCATCTTTACGCTCCGCGATTCGCTCATCGTAGGCCACAGGCCCGCCTTTGCGTTCCGACCTGTTGTCGTAAATGACAAAGGGTACGGGTTCGTTCGTGTGCGTCCTGATCTCGAGCGGCGTCGGATGGTCCGGGAGCGCCAGGATACGATATTCATCGAACTGTTTCATCCCGTGAATGATGTTGCCTACAACGTATTCATCAAAGTCTTCGATGGCCTTGAGCTTGTTTTTAAGATCGCCGGTATGGCCAGCTTCATCCGGCGCTTCCACATGAACATAGACAACGTCCTTTGTCTTGAGCGCCCAGAGCGCATGCTCTGCCTTGCCAACGTAGTTGGTATCGATCCAGCCTGTGGCTCCCGGTACGTTGATCACCTCGAACCCCGCATAGATGCCGATGCCTTTAGTTAGGTCCACAGCGGAGATCATCGCCCCTTCGAGGCCGTATTTTTCTCTGAAGGTAGGCATGCTCGGCCTCTTCCCCTGCCCCCATAGCCAGATACTGTTCGCCGGGCGCTTGCCATTCTCGACCCTGGCTTTATTAACAGGATGGTGCAGGAGCAGGTCTGTTGACGATTCCATAAGGGCATTTAGAACTTCATCTCCTTCTCCGCGCGGGAGGTAGTCCTGAATATCCTTGTCCTGGATATCGTGCGGCGGCGTGCAATCAATCTTGTCCTTGCCGCCTTTCCAAACCATAAGGTGGCGGTAGCTCACGCCGGGGTAGAAACGGATACGGTCGCTACCGAGCTTACTGTTAATCTCCTCGATGAGCAGACGGGCCTCCTGCGTGGGGATATGGCCCGCGCTGAAATCTTCCATGATCGCACGCCGCACAGCGCCCGATGCTGAGGATTTTCCACCGATGATACGAAGCGTCACCAGATTGCAGCGAAAGGCAACGTCATCCGGCTCCAGTTTAACGCCGATGCTCGCAGCCTCGAGCGGGGAACGGCCCGTATAGTATTTCCTCGGGTCATACCCCATCACCGTAAGGTTGGCTACGTCACTGCCAGGCGGAAACCCCTCAGGAATTGTATGCACCATCCCCACCGTTCCGAGGGTAGCAAGCCGGTCAAGGTTTGGAGTTTTCGCCGCCTGCAGGCAGGTCTTGCCCCCGAGCTCTGCATGCGGCCTGTCGGCCATTCCATCACCGAGTAATATTATATATTTCATAAATATAAATAAAGGGTCAGAGGACACGGCATTTAGTTTCATCGACTCGCAACCATTGTCCTTGAACCCTTTGAGAATCTGGATGCCTAGGCGACCGCGTCCACCTGAGTCGTCATAATCTTAGTAATCGCGTTCTCTGTATTTATGAACTGACGACATCGCCTTCAACGGCCTCTACCTTTACGCCGCGCTCTTTGAGATACTTGATGCCTTCCTCGAGTTTTTTCTCCGCCCCTTCAAGTTCAAGCACTACCTCACCCACGCTTTCGGTAACCTTGGCACGGCGGATATTCGGCATCACATCGAATTTCCTTGCCATGGTGAAAATCACCGGTTCCTTGATCAGTTCCTGCGGAAACGTAAGCTTAACCCTCTTGGTTGCCATGTGGCCTCCTTGTATTATTGCTGCAGAGGTTGCAGGGGCACAGAGATCATAACCTTGAATTTCGAATGGTCTACTCTGCGTTACAAGTTCTCTCTTTGGTAAAGGTCTTTACCGCGTCCCACCGGCAATTGCCGGCACGATCGAGACATTATCGCCGTCCTTCAGAGTGGTCTCTTCCTTGTTCACAAAGCGAATGTCCTCTTCGTTCACGTAAATATTAATAAACCGCCGGATCTTACCGCCCTCTGAGAGCCGCTCCTTCATGCCCGGAAAGTCCTTCTCCAAGGCGTCGACAAGCTCCACGATGTTCCTCGCGTCGCACTCCACATCGGCCCTGCCGTTCGTGAGCTTTTGCAAGGGAGTCGGGATCCTCACTTTAATCGCCATGTCTTTCCTCCTGAAAATGCGATTCAACTGAAATGACTGCCACAGACACGTTGAGGCAAAGAAGAACAGCATTTTCTGTATTTCATCGTGTCCCCTGTGGCTCTGTTACCAAATTAACTGATTTTCTTCAGCAGTTTCTCGAAAGAGTCGATATTCGGCTTGATCGGAGTCGGCCGCTTGAGATGGTCAATGACTGCCTCGGTAGTCTTAAGTCCGTTGCCGGTGATGCAGATGACGAGTGTCTCGTCCTTCGGTATCTTACCTGCATCGATGAGTTTTTTGGCCGCTGATACGGTCACACCGCCTGCCGTCTCGGCAAACACGCCTTCGGTCTCGGCAAGAAGCTTGATCGCATCCACGATCTCCTGGTCCGACGAATCCGCTCCGAACCCGCCCGTATCCCTCGTGACCTTTACCGCATAGTATCCGTCAGCTGGGTTCCCGATCGCAAGGGACTTGGCTATTGTCTTCGGCTTAACCGGCTTAACGATGTCGCTCCCATCCTTGATCGCCGCAGCGATCGGATTGCAACCTGTGGCCTGTGCCGCGAACACCCTGGTTTTCACCGGTGGGACAAGACCGATCTTCTCTAGCTCCTTAAAAGCCTTCCAAATCTTGGTCATGAGCGAACCGCTGGCGTTGGGCACCACAATGTTGTGCGGCGTCTTCCACCCGAGCTGCTCGGCGATCTCGAATCCCAAGGATTTCGAGCCCTCGCCATAGAACGGCCGGATATTGATGTTCACAAAGGCCCATGGATACTTGTTCGCGACCTCTGAGCAAAGGCGGTTCACCTCGTCGTAATTCCCATCCACTGTCACCAGATTCGGCTGGTAAACGAGCGAATTAATGGTCTTAGAAAGCTCAAGGTCGGCCGGCGTGAATATAAACCGCTTCATGCCCGCCCGCGCGGCCTGCGCTGCCACGGAGTTGGCAAGGTTGCCTGTCGATGCGCATGCCACCGTATCGAATCCGAACTCCTTTGCCTTCGTGATAGCCACGGCCACCACCCGGTCTTTGAACGAAAGGGTCGGATGGTTCACGGAGTCGTCCTTGAAGTATATCTCCTTCACACCCCATGCCTTGGCCAGGTTCTGGGCTTTCATGAGCGGAGTAAAGCCGGTGTCAAAGCCCGTGACCGGGTCACCGTCGATCGGCAGGAGCTCGCGGTAACGCCACATATGGTGCGGCCTTGACTCGACCTTCTGCTTCGTCATGTCCTTCTTGATCCTCTCGTAGTCATACGTGACTTCGAGCGGCCCGAAACAGAATTCGCATACGTAAGCGGGGTCAACTTTGTACTCCCTGCCGCACTCTACGCACCGCAACCCCTTAACATATGTCATCTGCGATTATTCCTCCGGAATAATGCTCAAGGGAACTTCCGTAATTTCCCCTTTAATGATGTTATACCCTTTTGCGACCGGATTCTGTCTATCCATGAGCGAAACGATCACATACACTGCTTCCGGGTAGTACGCCAAATCCACATCGGTTGAGGACGGGAATGGCGGGCCGCCAGGATGCGAATGATAGATGCTAACCAAATCTATTCCCGCTTCCCGCATCTCCCGAATTACCCGGAAGTGCTCTTTCGAGTCAATTTGATAAAATGCCGGACTCGGTATTTCACTCACGAGCGAATAAACTTTTTGGACCTTGTTATCCCTGCCGGCAAGGATCCCGCATGCTTCATTGGGATACACGCTATTGCAATGCTCATAAATACTCTCGAGATCGGTCTTTTTTATCGTCAGCAACTGGAAAGATGCCCTCGTCTCTTGTCTCTTGACAGTGCCTTCAATGGTTCATTGAGCAAAACAGCTCGTAATCGATAAGCTCTTTTATCGTTGGATGCTCACCGCAGACTGGACACTCACGGTTCCGGGGAACCTTTACCGTACGGAAGCTCATGTCGAGCGCATTCCACAGAAGAAGCCTCCCTTTAAGGGGATGCCCGATGCCTAGAATAGCCTTGATTACCTCGGTCGCCTGGATGGTACCGATCACGCCGGTTACCACGCCCAGTATGCCGGCTTCCTGGCATGACGGCACCATGCCCGGCGGCGGCGGAACCTCGAACAGGCAGCGATAGCACGGCCCTTCGCCCGGGAAAATGGTCATCACCTGGCCTTCGAAACGGAACACCGCCGCGCTCACGAGCGTTTTCTTGAGCATGACGCAAGCGTCGTTCACAAGATATCGTGTGGGAAAGTTGTCGCTCCCGTCCACAACGATATCATAATCGCGAATGATCTGCATGATGTTCTTGGAGGTGAGACGCTCCTTGTGTGTCACCACCTTCACATCATGGTTCAGGGTCTCATACGTCTGCTTTGCCGAATCAGCTTTGTCCACCCCGATTCGGCTCGTGTTGTGCGCGATCTGGCGCTGGAGATTGGACATCTCAACGCGGTCATTGTCAATCACGCCGATCGTGCCCACGCCTGCGGCCGCAAGATAGTATCCCACCGGCGAACCGAGACCGCCAGCGCCAACGAGCACAACTTTGGCGTTCAGGATCTTTTCCTGACCGTCTCCCCCGACCTCAGGGAGCAGGATGTGCCTGCTGTAGCGGAGTATCTGGTCTTCTGTAAATTCCATTGTTAAACCACCATAAAGTGCTCGACGTTAAGCGTGAGAAGTAGAATCTCTTTGCCATGGTTCTCACGTCTTACATTTCACGTTTTCTTCTTCTCTCTGTCCTTTCTGACAAAGATATGCCACTCTTTTTCGCTCGTTTGCTCGATCTTCAAAACCTTTTGACCCTCGTTCTCCATGCTCTTTGGAACATTTTCCGACGCAGGTCTGTGATCTGTGATGATCTCAAGCACCTCGCCGAGGTTCATCTTCTCAATTGCCAGCTTCGATCGGACGAAGGTATAGGGGCAGACTTGACCTTTTATATCCAGTGTCTTATCAACCTTGATTTCGTCGGCCATCATTACCTCCATTGCGGATTTCGGTTTACTGATTTTCTTTTATCATTCTGCATCCCGTAATCAAAAAGCCGGGGAAATTACCCCTGTTTGCCCTCCTCCACTCTGATGACCATCGTCGGTCCGGCAACACAGTCCATCCTATTTATTTCGTCGAGGGCACTGCGAACATCCCGCTCAACCGCTTCGTGCGTCATCATCACGACCGGCACAGCTTCGGCCGCCTTCCGCCCCTTTTGGATCACGGAAGAGATGCTGATATTATTCTTGCCGAGCACCCCGGAGATGCGAGACATCACGCCCGGTCTGTCAATCGCCGAGAACCGGAGATAATAGCACGACGTGATGTCATCCATCTTCCTGATCTTTAGCGTTGAACGCTCCCGGAACGCTGCCACTGGTGACCGGTTAGCGCACCCGGACAGAATGTCCCTTCCGATGTCCATGATATCGCTCACCACAGCGCTTCCGGTCGGCATATCTCCCGCTCCCCTCCCGTAAAACATCGTCGACCCGACGGCATCACCGACAACTGAAAGCGCATTGTAAACACCATCCACTGTAGCAATGGGGTACTCCTCGGGAAGCATCGTCGGGTGCACCCGCGCCTCGATCTCGCCGTCCACCATCTTGGTTATCGCGAGGAGCTTGATCTTGTAGCCGAGATCTTTGGCGAAATCGATGTCCAGCGGCAAGATCTTGGAGATCCCTTCCGTGTAGATCTCCTCGAACTTCACCGGTGTTCCGTATGTTAGCATAGTCAGGATCGCGAGCTTGTGTGCAGAGTCGATCCCCTCGATATCGAACGTAGGGTCCGCTTCGGCGTAGCCCATTGCCTGCGCCTCTTTCAGAACCTCCTCAAACTTCCTGCCAGCGTTCGTCATGAGCGTCAGGATATAGTTGCAGGTGCCATTCACAATACCGTTTATTGACTTGATATTATTAGCGGCCAGACCATTCCTGATGGCCGCAAGAATGGGGATGCCCCCTGCCACCGATGCCTCGAATCCGACCGACGTTCCTGATTTTTCCGCGGCGGCATAGATCTCCTCCCCGTGCACTGCCAGGAGAGCCTTGTTTGCGGTCACCACGTGTTTCTTGTTCCTGATCGCCTCGAGGATGAATTCTTTTGCAGGCTTGTACCCGCCTATGAGTTCAACCACGATGTCGATCTCCGGATCGGTCAGGACTTCCTGCGCATTGGTCGTAAGCTGAACACCCTTGAGCGGAATGCCCCGATCACGTTTGACATCCAGATCGGCTATCTTCTTAAGCGTTACCGCCGAGCCAAGCCTTCTCCGGATTATTTCAGCATTCTCTATGAGAATGCGGGCCGTGCCAGCTCCTACCGTGCCGAAGCCGATGATACCTACAGTGATCGATTTTCTTGATGCCATGTCTCTTCGCCCTCTAACAGTCACGGGTCAACGTGCCGGGTCCAAAGGTGGATTCTGTTCTACTCCCTGGATCTCCTGCTACTCGACCCTTAGCCCTATTTCTGGATTGCTTGTTTAATGCCCTTTACGGCCTGGCGGATACGATGCTCGTTCTCCACCAGGGCGAATCTTACATATCCGTCGCCGTATTCACCGAAGCCGATGCCCGGTGAGACCGCCACCTTGGCCTCTTTGATGAGCAGCTTCGCAAACTCGAGCGATCCGATCCTCTTGAAGGGCTCAGGAATCTCAGCCCAGACGAACATGGTCGCCTTAGGTCTCTCAATGCTCCAACCCGCCTTATTCAGTCCATCTATGAGCACGTCCCGGCGGGATTGATATGTATCGGTGATTTCTTTTACGCACTCCTGCGGCCCGTTCAGAGCGATGATGGACGCGATCTGTATAGGCTGGAACATGCCGTAGTCGAGGTAGCTCTTGATCTTAATGAGGGCGCCCACCGCATCTTTGTTCCCCGCACAGAACCCCACGCGCCAACCGGCCATGTTGTAGCTCTTGGTCAGGCTGTAAAACTCGACACCCACTTCTTTCGCGCCCCTGGCCTGCAGGAAACTCGGCGCACGGTAGCCGTCGAAGTTCAGGTCCGCATAGGCCAGGTCATGAACTACCATGACATCATTCTCACGGGCAAAATCCGCTATCTTCTGAAAGAACGCCACATCCACGACCGCTGTGGTCGGGTTGTTCGGGAAATTGATGATCAGCATCTTGGGTCGGGGCCAGGTGTTCTTGAACGCCTCCTGCATGTCGGCGAAAAAATCGCTGTCTTTCCTGAGGGGTATGGACCGCACTTCGCCGCCCGCGATGATCACACTGTATGGATGGATTGGATAGGCCGGGGTGGTGGTCAGTACAACGTCACCGGGTTCAATCGTGGCCAGGGCCAAATGGGACAGACCTTCCTTAGAACCGATTGTTACCACGGCCTCGGTCTCGGGGTCGAGGTCAACGTCATAGCGCCGTCTGTACCAATCGCAGAGTGCTGTGCGAAGCTTCGTGATTCCCTTGGACGCTGAATAGCGGTGGTTTTTGGGGTTCTGGGCTGCCTCGATCAATTTGTCAACTATATGCTGAGGCGTGCCTTGATCAGGATTGCCCATACCGAGATCGATGATGTCCTCTCCTCGCCTGCGCGCCTCGATCTTCATGGCGTTGACGATTGCGAAAACATAGGGTGGTAGCCTCTTGATCCTGGCGAAACGCTCAGGCATTGCTATCCCTTTCTTTTTTCAAAGTTTTCAGCATCTAACCGCTTAAATTTAAAGAATAAAATTGATAATAAAACAGTATCCAAATTTTGTCAATAAAAAACACTCTCCGAACAGCAAAGATATGATCTCCCATTCATCAAAAAGAGAATTTCATAGGGTAATCACCCTTTTATTTTACGGGAAACCATTTTAAGGAAACCATTTTAAGTTTGATTTTTCAATCTGTTTGTGCTAGGTTTGACGGCATGATTACGAGCGACATCATAACGGATTCACACAAATATATCATGAACACCTATAGTCGGCAGCCAATCGTGCTCGTAAAGGGCCGGGGTATGAAGGTTTACGACTCCGACGGCAGAGAGTATCTCGACTTTGTCGCGGGCGTGGCCACAACTAACTTGGGACACTGCCATCCCCGTGTTGTCGTTGCGCTCCAGAAGCAGGCGCAGCGTCTCATGCATGTGTCGAACCACTACCATAACGAACCACAAATCAATCTCGCGAAGATGCTTGCAAAGCACTCGTTCGCGGACAAATCTTTCTTCTGCAACTCAGGAACCGAAGCTATCGAGGCAGCCATCAAGCTGGCACGGAGATACAGCCGTGAGGTTCTGCACCAAGACCGGCACGAAATTATCACCATGCGCGGCTCGTTCCATGGCCGTACCATGGGGGCTTTGGCCGCCACGGCCCAAGAGAAGTTTCACGCATCGTTCGAGCCACTGGTCCCCGGATTCACGTATGTGCCCTTCAACGATAGTGGCGCCGTTACGCGTGCAATCACCGACCGGACCTGTGCCGTGCTCGTCGAGCCCGTACAGGGCGAGGGCGGAGTAAACGTGCCGTCCGACGGATATCTGGAAGCACTTCGAGAAATCTGTGATCGGAGCAACATACTCCTTATGCTTGACGAGATACAGACCGGCATGGGCCGCACCGGAAAACTTTTCGCCTACGAGCACACCGGCATAAAGCCGGATGTGGTGGCACTCGCCAAAGGTCTCGGCGCGGGCATGACGATCGGCGCGCTCCTAGCCACAGACAAGGCTGCCCAGGCATTCACACCGGGATCGCACGGATCCACCTTCGGCGGCAACCCGTTAACCTGTGCTGCAGCCATTGCGTCCCTTGAGGCGCTGCTTGAAGACAATATCATCATCCAGGCCGTCGAGGAACTCAGCAGGCATTTTCTGGGGGGTCTTGATGATCTCAGGAGTAAATATGGTTTCGTGAAGGACGTACGCGGCAAGGGCCTCCTCCTCGGAATGGAACTCGATTTCGAGGGCAAGGACATCGTCACCGCCTGTCTCAGGGAAGGTTTCCTGATCAACTGCACTGTAGGAAACGTTCTGCGTTTCATGCCACCGCTCATCATCACCGAAGAAGAGATCGACCGGCTCATCAGCGCTCTCGACGGCATATTCGCAAAACGCTGACATTCATTACAGCTGGTAATTAATTAAAGGCGGCTTGTACAGCCGCCTCTTACTTTTAGAGGGCCCGTACAACGAGTGACCCTGTGACCATAGATAAACGCAGCTGATGTCTCGGCTCCCTGTATCCGTTTTTTCCCGTTCATCTGTCGTTTCATCTTAAGGCATTCTTTTTGACAGGAGAGGCAATGAAAAAAGATCTACTTACAATTTTCGATCTTACCCAAGAGGATATTAAAACCATCCTTAAACGTGCTACAGCCCTAAAAAAGAAACAGAAGCAGGGGAAAGCCCACCAGTCCCTAAAGGGTAAATCCCTCGGCATGATCTTTGAGAAATCATCGACGCGGACACGGGTGTCGTTCGAGGTCGGCATGTACCAGCTCGGCGGCCAAGCGCTGTTCCTGTCATCAAATGACCTCCAGATCGGCCGCGGAGAGCCCATCGCGGACACGGCGCGCACCCTGTCCCGTTTCCTCGATGCCATTATGATCCGCACGTTCGCCCAAGCCACGGTAGAAGAACTGGCGCACCACGCATCGATACCCGTGATCAACGGTCTTACCGACCTCCACCACCCCTGCCAGGCCCTCGCCGATCTCTTCACCATACAGGAGAAAAAACGCACCTTGAAGGGGCTCAAGCTCGCGTACGTAGGGGATGGGAACAATGTCGCAAATTCTCTTATCCAAGCTTGCGTAAAAACCGGGATCCATTTCTCGATCGCAACCCCCCGGGGATACGAGCTCGATATCGCCTTCGTGAACGAAGCCAAAACCGAAGCAGTCAAGACAGGCACGGTTATCGATGTTACTAATGACCCCTATCGTGCTGTTAGGAGTGCCGACATCGTATACACCGATGTCTGGGCGAGCATGGGTCAGGAAGCGGAACATGCCAAGCGACTCAAGGCGTTCCAGGGATATCAGATCGATGCGAAACTCATGGGGACTGCAGCCAGGGGAGCGCTCGTGATGCACTGCTTGCCCGCGCATCGCGGAGAAGAGATATCTGCCGAAGTAATCGACGGGCCACAGTCCGTGATCTTCGACCAGGCAGAGAACCGTCTCCATACGCAGAAGGCTGTCCTGGAGATGCTTGTGCGTTAAGCTGTTATGAATTTTGGTTGTAACGAAATGATCTGCCAATGCATAAAATTGTAAGAGCAGGTAATAAGTATTTATAATTTGATGATAATAAATCTCAAATTAGAATCTCACGCTGACTTTCCTCCCAAAAAGTGTTATAAGATATTCACGGAAACATACCATAGACGCGCGGGGAGGTGGGCAGATGAAACCGTTGATCGGCGTTACGATGAACCTGGAGGTGCAACCCGCTAGGAACTTAAACATTCTCGACCAGGACTACGGGAAAGCCGTGCTACAGGCGGGCGGGATGCCGGTGCCCATTCTCGGGATAGAGTCATCCATTCCCGATCTCGTTAAACGCTTGGATGGCTTCGTTTTCACCGGCGGTGACGACATCCATCCGCGCTTTTATAAAGAGAAGCCTCTACCCGATGCGCGCATGATGATCTCTTCCGATGGACGCACCGCATTTGAAATTGCGCTCTTTAAAGCCGCGGCCAGATCAGGAAAACCGGTTCTCGCCATCTGCTACGGCACTCAGCTCGTGAACGTCGCCCTGGGCGGGAAGCTCTACCAGGACATAGTGCTCCAGGTCTCTGACCCCATCAAACACAGCGCATCGCGCGCCGGAGAAAAGGTTTTCCATTTCGTTGACATCTTCGAGGGCACCCTGCTCTCGCGCATCATGGGTGCCTCCCGGATCCGCGTGCGGAGTGCTCACCACCAGAGCGTGAAGAATCCAGGCAAAGGTCTCCACCTCTCCGCGGTCGCCCACGACGGCGTCATTGAAGCGCTTGAGCCGAGATCAAAAAATTTTCTCGTAGCAGTACAGTGGCACCCGGAAAAAACACCCAATGACCAATATTCAAAGAAACTCTTCAAGGCGCTCGTCAGCGCATCAAAGAAATAATCCTCGCACCATGGCCAGGAAATACGCTTCTCTTCTTGGCCTCATACTCATTCCCCTGCTTATCATACCCGCCGGTGGCTGCCACAGGACAGATGATGGACGACTCCCCGGCTACCTTTATCTACGGCTTAACAGCAATCCCACAACGCTCGACCCCGCGCTCATAACCGATGTCCAGGGCGGCGGTATAGCCGCGAAGTTGTTTAATGGCCTTGTTCGCTTCAATGAAAATCTTGACATCATCGCGGACATTGCACGCTCGTGGCGTCTTTCTGAAGACCAGCTCACGTATACGTTTCGCCTCCGGCATGACGCCAGGTTCAGCAATGGAAGAAAGGTCACGGCCCGTGACTTCGAATATTCTTTCGAGCGCGTGCTTACGCCGAAGACAAAGGCCCCCCTCACCTGGGTGCTCGATAAGATCGAGGGAGCAAACGATTTCATCGATGGCAGGGCAGCAGCAATATCAGGCATTCATGTGGTGGATGACCATACGCTCGTACTCAAGCTCGATAAACCTTTTGGGCCGTTCTTGTCACTTCTTGCTATGACAACAGCCTACGTGGTTCCCCGCGAAGAGGTGGAACGGCTTGGCCAGGACTTCGGAACGCACCCCATCGGGAGTGGCCCCTATGTCCTTACGGAGTGGAAGCACGGGCAGTATCTCATGCTCACGGCGAGGGAAGATTACTTTGACGGAAAACCGAAGTTGAACGGGATTTACTACCGCGTTATCCCGGAAGACCTCACGGCGGTCGTAGAATTCGAGACCGGACACCTTGATGTGCTCCTGATCCCCTCCTCGGAGTATCGGCGTTATACGACCGATCCCGCATGGCGTGATCTGGTGTTCGGCAGACCGGGTCTGAATATTTATTATCTTGGTTTGAACTGCACCCGACCACCTTTCAACGATGTGCGTGTGCGGCGAGCCGTGAACATGGCAATCGATCGACAGCACATTCTGAACACAGTTTTCGAGAAACGGGGCACGCTTGCTGTCGGACCGATACCGTCGGAACTGTGGAAGTCCAGGACACTGACCCGCGCTGTGGCAGGATACAGCTACGACCCTGAGAAGGCAAAAGCATTGATACGGGAGGCTGGTGCTGAAGGGGCCACGGTCAAAATTTATATCACCCCAGATGTGGAAGTCCTCGATATCATCGAGGTTATTCAAAACTACCTGACAAAAGTGGGTCTCAAGGTCGAAATAACCCAGCTTGACTGGAGTGCCTTAAAACACGCAGTAAATGAAGGAGAGCCGGATGCGTTCTGGCTGTCGTGGTGGGCTGACTATCCTGATCCGGAGAATTTCCTTTATCCGCTCTTTCACTCAGCAAGCGTGGGTTCCGGAGGAAACCGTACACGCTGCATGGATCCGGAGCTTGACCGGCTCATCGAGACCGCCCAGCGTACCATGAACGAAAAACAGCGATACCGACTCTACCGCGAAGCAGAGGATCGCATCATAAAAAACGCCCCATGGGTATTCATGTGGCATAAGGCAGATTATTTCGTCATCCAGCCCTGGGTCAAGGATTTCAAGATCCATCCTCTCTATTCCATCGACAAGCGTGTAGAAATAACCGTAACGCGGTAACCCAGAGGGCAGAAGGTCCGTTCACTTACCCTCTCCACTCATGGGATAGCTGCTTTACTTTTACTGCCATCTCCGGTGTAAATTCCTTGATCCCATGAAACTCGCGTGCATGAACGGCTACTCCGTCAACAATTAATTCCTCGGTCTGCGCAACATACTTCCAGTCGCACTTATTACCAAGGTCTTTGCAGGCGAATTCCTTCAGGACAAGATTCTCCGCCCCTTTTGCCTCAATAGGAGTTGGATTGCTAAAGGCATTTTTAATCTTACCAACCAGTTCCGGAGTGATTGAATTGACTCCATGAACATCTCTCAGGTGGACAGCCACGATATCGGTAAGCAGTTCCTCTGTTTTAGCAATATGTTTCCAAGTACATTTATTTCCCAAGCTTTTGCAGGCAAACGCTCTCATAGAACACCCCCTGTGGTTTTACCCTTAGCAAATTATACTCCAGTTGTCTTACTTATAGTATAGCATAGGACCGCATTGATCCGCATTTTAGCGTAGACAGCACAATAAGGGAAAAACGCCACTAAAAGCTTTCTCAGCTTATGAAGAAAAAAGGCGAGAATAAAATCGCCGGTTAAAAGGTCATTTTAACCGGCAAGTGAAGTTGCAACTAAAGTTAACACTCTACAGTGCGATGACGCAAACCGGCTGAGATGAGCCCGGGGCAATCTTTCTAGTTCATCCCCCCGTATGAATGGAGGCCGGAAAGCACCAGATTCACCCCCAGATACGTGAATATTACCGCCAGAAAACCGACTGCCGAAATCACAGCCATCTGAGTTCCCTTCCATCCGCGAACATACCGGGCATGAAGATAGATGGCATAGATAAACCAGGTGATGAGCGACCATGTCTCTTTGGGGTCCCAGCCCCAATAGGTGCCCCACGCGCTGTTTGCCCAAACCGCTCCGGTGATGATACCACCGGTCAGGAGGGGCCAACCAATGGCAATCATGCGGTAAGTCACATCATCGAGCTGGTCTTGGGCGGGCATATACTGCTTCAGCAAGTTTTTAAGCCTCATTCCCTGCGACCATACGAGGCCAAACAGCCCCATAACTGCCGCCCAGCTGACGAGAGTGATGCCGACCGAGGGATTGAGAAAAGTCGATTCGAACATGTGCTTTTTGAACGACTCCCCGGCTGCAAGGTGCTTCAAGGTGATCAAATAGAAAAAATCGATAGCCATCGCCGCAAGCAACCCAATTGCGAGAGTCACGCAGAGTGACCAGAACAAAAAGACCTGAGGTCTGTTCTTCGCCCCAGCCACGATCAAGTAGATGAACCATATGAGTATGAGCACGCCGATTCCCAGCCAGAACGCGGTCTTCATCCTCTCGCCAAGACCCGCCATGTAATATCCGAGGGGAGCCAGGACTATGATCGCCCCTAGGGCATACGCAAGGTTTACGGCGGGCCCCCTATCCTCGGTATCCATAAGGAGATAGATCATGCTGATTGCAAATGCCACACCGAATGCGGCATAGCCGAGGAAGCTTATCATGACATGGTAAAAAAGCCAGTTGCTTTTAAGCGCCGGCACCAGAGGCGTGATCTCGGCGCTGACGCCGGAAACATTGATGAATGCAAGAGCAAGAAAGGCCACGGGCATCACGAAAGCGCCGAATGCCCGTGTCTTGTACTTGTACTCAACGATGACGTAGATGAGCACCATGCTCCAGGTGAAGAACACCAGTGATTCATACAGATTGGACAGCGGCACTCTCCCGATATCCATCTGGTATGATTCGCGCCACCGCAGAAGCAGGGCGATCGTCTGGACGACAAGACCGAAATACGTAACGCCCGAGGCGGCCTTGCCAATACCGTTCTTTTTGAACGCAAGGTAACTTATATAGAGCACCATGGCCACGAGATATGATAATGTTGCAATGTTAAAGAGTAAGGAGCTTTTCATCTATCCCTCCGAAAAGTTATGCAGAAATATCTTCCACTATCTTATTGAAGTCACGCTCAAATCCCAAGCGGTTCTTGTTGGCTGAACCGGCAACAGTAACTACGGTCTGGCCCTTCCGGTCCAGGATCCGTACCCAGAGCTTTTTATGAGAACCGAAGAAAGCCACGAGCGGACCTATGCAGAGCATGATGAAGCCGGTATAGACAATCCAGACGCCCGGATCCTTGGTAACCTGAAGGCCGGTGTACCTCGCCCCCCAATAGCCCCGGTAGCTGATTACGTAATTCTCTGGCATGTCGGGCTGGCCCGGGTCGGTTTTCATCACAATAGTTTTATAAATTGGCGACTTGCCTTTGTAAACTTCTATTTGAACTGCTGGATTGACATACTCGTCACGCTCACTTTCGTAAAGCATCACCTCTCCCGTTGCGGGATTTCGCACCGCGTAGGGTACGAAATTAAGCGCTTTGACTGTGCGGTCTATAGAAGGCACATAAATAGACTGCCCCGGATCAAAGCTGATCGTTTCACCACGAGCCTGGGGATCGTTTTTTGGACGGATGTTCAGAAGGATCTTTCCGCGGGCATTTGGCAAGGTTCCATAGCTCGACTGATAGAAAGTAATGCCGTGGTAGGTCAGCGGGTCATTTACCCGAATGCGTTTATCGAAGATTTTCTGTCCGTTCAGATCGAAAACGCTCAGGGTACTATGATATTCCGAGGGCATGCCCGTCGGCATCCCCGAAGGGCTCACGTAGTAATCGACATCAAAACTATCGCACCGCACAAAATAGCCGAGAGGCATGGCTGGTATGCCGACCTCGGGGTTGAGAATCACCGGGCTCTCGGCTATGCCCAACGCGGCCATAAGCTTGTCCCACATGGGCTCGTTCCTGAGATAGGCGACCTTCGTAGCCTCGCCCTCGGGCAGGTTGAGGAACGCTTTGAAACCGAAAAAGGCACCAATCAAAGAACCTATGAAGATAAGCAGGATGCTGACATGGGTGATATACACGCCGAAACGGCTGTAGAGGCCTTTCTGCGTCATGAGGTGATGCACGTCGGCCCCCCGGGATTCGACAATACGGTAACCCCGCGACCCGATCACCTTCATAGCATGTTCCCGGGCATTGTCCATGCCGCCTTTGAAGGATATCTCTTTTTTGAACGGCACAGCCTTCAACCCGTCGTCGTCAATCGGTTTGAGCGGCGTCGTCACGATTTTCCAGGTGTGGGGAAAACGGTCGAGCGTGCAGATCGTAAGGTTTGCCGTCAATAGGAAGAGGAGGAGCACGAACCACCAGGTATGGTACATGTCGAATAACCCAACCATCTCGAACAGATCCACCGTGGTCCTGCTGTATTCCTGCAGATACCTCTCCGGTGCCTCATTTTGCTGGATCACCGTACCGATGACCGATACGATCGCCAGAATGATGAGCAGCACAACGGCGAGCTTCACTGACGAAAAGAACTTCCAGACTTTCTCCGCGATGATTTCTACGATACCCTTTTTGTTTTCCAACGATCAACCTCCCGAAAGCGAACACATTCTTATTAAACTAACACATTGGTATGAGCGCTGTCAAGGTGTTTTGCGTTCGTTGCGCTCGCTCTCAGCGCCGTTGGAAGGGCATTTTTCTGGCAGATCACCAGGACGGAATGAATACGGATGATGATTCGGGTTTTTTTAGACATTATCAATTTGCGCCGTAAAACCCCACCCGCAGGTCGGGGAGAATCTCAATGATCGAGCAGCTTATATCCAAGCTTCTCGATGCTGTCCTTTGAAAGTTTCTTCAGGAAATCTTCTTCAATCTTTGAAGAATCATATCCGATCTCTATCTTCCCGTTTTGGACCTCTATCGATTCTACGCCCTCCATCCCTCCTATGAATCTGCGGAGCGCAAGAGAACATTCCTCGCAGAACTGCTTTTGAACATTCAGGGACACTTTGCTCATGATTGCCCTCCCTCTTTCATCAGTGAATATCATACTGCAGAATCTGCTCTAAGAAAAACAGAACATCCAGAGCTGAGAGATTTGTTCGTTTTTTTATTTGATTTACTTTAGTGCAATGTCAGATCGCCCTCATGGTGCAATATGTCAAATGCTGATGAACTCCTTACCATATTCAGCCTGAGCATGCAGATGATGCTGGCACGCAGCGATGTCAAAACAGCATTCGGGAAGTCCTGGCCAAGAAACAGCTCGACAAGCTCACGCACGTGGTAGCACGGCCGGCTGCCTGGCCAGGGCATTTGCAGGGCGGCATGATGGGAGAATAGCAGCGACTGCCCCCCTCTTGAGGCGAAGCTGTCAAGGGGCAATGGCATATTATATCTCCTTTTCACAACAAAGTTGATGCAAGTTCCGCAAGCTCAGAGCGTTCGCCCTTGGTAAGCGTAATATGTCCGGAAATGGGCTCTTCCTTAAAGCGATCAACGACAAAGGAAAGGCCGGAGCTCGAAGAATTTATATATGGGTTATCGATTTGCTGGTTATCCCCTGTGAGTATCACTTTAGTGCCTTCGCCCGCGCGAGTGATGATCGTTTTGATCTCGTGCGGCGTAAGGTTCTGGGCCTCGTCCACGATAAGATACTGGTTCGGCATGCTCCGTCCGCGGATATAGGTAAGCGGTTCCACCTCGATCATGCCAAGATCGAAGAGTCCCTGGAGGTCTTTCTTTCCTTTTGCGCGTCCAGACACGGTCGATGCACCCATAAGAAAGTCAAGGTTATCACGGATAGGCTGCATCCAGGGCCGGAGCTTCTCCTCGATGTCGCCGGGCAGGAACCCGATGTCCTTGCCAAGCGGGAACACAGGGCGCGAAACCACGAGTCGCTGGAACGCCCGGCTTTCAATGGTCCTTTCAAGGCCTGCGGCTAACGCTAGGAGCGTCTTGCCAGTACCGGCCTTGCCTACGAGCGTCACTAGACTGATTTCGTCGTTCAGGAGTAGGTCGAGGGCAAACTGCTGCTGCTTGTTCCGAGCATTAATTCCCCACACACCGTGCTTGACACTCACGATGGGAACGAGGACGTTCTTTTGTTGTTTATACCTCGCTAATGCAGTTTGTGACGGGTTGGCGCTGTTCTTGAGTAATGCAAACTCGTTCGGTAAAAGCTTGGTACCGGGAGGAGGCGTGAGTTCTCCCCTTGCGTAAAATTCATCGATTGTTCCCGGATCTACCTCTAGTTCCGTTTCTCCTGAATAAAGCTTGTCAAATGAAATATTATCTGTTTCGAAATCTTCCGCTTTCAAACCGAGAGCATCCGCCTTTATGCGGAGGTTCGTGTCCTTGGTCACGAGGACCACCGGCCGTTTGTCGTGCATAAGGTTGAGTGCGGTAGCGAGAATGCGATTGTCCGCCTTGTCTGCCACGAGTTCAGTCGGCAGGCGATCAGCCGATTGGTGGTTGAGTTCGACGCATAAGCTCCCCCCGCCATCGAGTTCGACTCCCTGGGAAAGCTTCCCTTTATGCCGCAGTTCATCGAGGATTCGCGAGACTTGACGCGCGTTTCTGCCGATTTCGTCTATGCCCTTCTTGAACTTGTCCAGTTCCTCGATCACGACAATTGGAATGATTATGTCATTGTCCTCGAATGAAAATATCGCGTGAGGGTCATGAAGCAGAACATTGGTATCAATTACAAATGTTTTTTTCATTATTTCACCGCTTTCTTAAATTCCGGCCTCTTCATCGCTCTTTGCCTCTCCAACTGTATGCTCGTCATCCTCCGTTAGGAGTATTTTCACTCATCCCCTTGAGGGAATATCTTTAAGCGGGAGCGCTCCCTCACGCAGCACAAGCGCTTGACCGGTACTTACATCCACCACGGTCGAAGGCCGGCCACCGGCGGTCCTGCCTCCGTCGAGGATCAGATCAACCGTGTTCCCCAGCGTAGCCGCTGCCTCCTCTGCCGTCTGCGGGCTCGATTCTCCTGCGACATTTGCGCTCGTGCCCGTCAGCGCGATGCCCAGAAAATCGAGCAGGCTGCGCGTAAGCTCGTTCCCAGGGACTCTGAGCCCGATTGTGCCCGTTCCCGCAGTAAGTTCGCGGAGCACTTCCGCCCCAGCCTTGAATACGAGCGTGAGAGGCCCCGGCCAGAACGTCTTCATGAGATTCTCCGATGCAGGGTTGATCCCTGCCGTCCACATCTTGACATCATCGGATTTTGCTATCAGGAGCAATATGGGCTGATCAGCCTTCCTGCCTTTGATCTCAAAGAGCCTTTTCACCGCGACGGGATTTTTTGGATCGGCGCCAAGCCCATAAAACGTATCAGTCGGGTACGCGATCACCCCGCCACGGGATATCACGTTCTTGCAGCGAGAGAATGCTAGCTGAGGATGTGCAGGGTCAACCTTGATTATCTCCGCGGTCATTTCTCACCAAAGCGGGGTTCGACATGCGGAACTACTTTGATCTCATTTAATTCTTCTTGCTCCACACTCCGCACTTGCATTAGTTCCCCATCAGCGCAATATCTCCGTTCACTCTGTTGAGGACCCTGGCCACGACAGGGCATTTGACCTTAAAGAGAAAGAATGTCCGCGCATCTTTCTCCTGCACAAGCGTTTCGTAATTGGCTTGTCCCTTGCTTATTATCAGATCAGCGGACCGGTACGCGTCCATGAACTGCTGAGAGCATGCTTCAAGCAGCGTACCGATGCCGTCATTGCCGTTGTCGATGACCACCGCACACTCTGTGAGCCCTGCGGTTGAGGCATCGTCAAGCGTGGCATCGTTGATTACCGGAGAACCCTTGACTACAGCGGTCACATCCTTCCCCCTGTCGCGCAGCGTCTCGATCAGGACACGGTCGAATACGATCTCTCCCGCGTTGTCGCAGAGATAGAGGATTCGCCGAGCGTTGGCTACGGCTTGCGCAAAATTATGGTAGTCGCTTGAGGATAACGGCAGGACAAACGATTCTGACAGGGAACGGTCCAGATCAACGCTCTCGTAAATGCCGAAGTCGATCACATTCCCGGCTATGGCGATGCGCACGCCGCCTTCGAGACGGTCTGGCATCTCAGCGGCCATACTCCTCAGTCGCGTCAACCTTTCGAGCGCAATGCGATTATAGGAGTCCTTCACCTGTTTATACGGATCGACTCCGGTCTCTTCACGCAGGATCCGGTGGATACGCGTGGTGGTCCGTGCAGGAACCTCGTCTAAAGAAGCACGCGCGATTATCTCCTCGGCTTTGCGGAGAATGCTGCGTAAGCGGTCGCCGTTCACTCCTGCGTAATTCAGCGTACGCGTTATCTGCCCGAAAAAGCATGGCAGGCATTCAAGCTCGGTCTTCACAATGCCGGACCCTGTGCCGGGGCGGAGCCGCCTGGTTTCTTCTTCCACCGCCTCCGTCTGGACTTCTTCTTTGCCGGGGGACCCTCGGCAGCAACCATCTCCCGGGGAGGAACCACCGCCGCCGCGGAAATCGCAACGAGCCGCTTGGCCTTTTCCTCCACGTCACGTTCCATCTCCACCTTAAAGACCTTGAGGCGATTGGCCACCTTTACGTCTCCAACGGCGATGATCTGCGCCGCGAACACTCCGGCGTTCTTTGCGCCGGCCTTGCCGAGCGACATAGTGGCAACAGGCACACCGCCGGGCATCTGCGCCACAGACAGAAGCGCGTCGATCCCCTTGAGCGGCGAAGAATCGATCGGCACGCCTATCACCGGCAGCGTTGTCTGCGATGCGACCACACCGGCGAGGTGCGCGGCCCAGCCCGCACCGGCGATGATAACCTTAAGGCCGCGCCGCTCTGCGCTCTGGCTATATTCGTGCACCTTTTTCGGCGTACGGTGCGCCGATGCAATCGTCATCTCGTATTCAACGCCGAACTCCTGGAGCATGGCAGCAGCTTCCTGCATTATCGGCAGGTCCGAATCGCTTCCCATCAATATTCCCACGGCTGGTTTCCCCATGATGAACTCCCTTCATCAAAAAAAGATATTGAAAATTAAAGATCGTAAATTTGAAACTGCAAATGTTGATACATCGCCCTCTACCACGCTACAAGTTCCAAATTGCCATTTTTAATGTTCTTAGGAACGTCAGATCCCTGTCTCGAGCGCCCGCGCACCGATGTCCCGGCGGTAGTGAGCACCATCAAAAGATATCTCCCGCACGCCGGCATAGGCATTGTCGATGGCCGCGGCAACCACGGTCCCCAGACCAGTGACCCCCAGCACCCTACCGCCGTCGGTCACGATCTTGCTGTTCTTAAACGAAGTCCCCGAATGAAAGACCATGACATTTTTAAGTCCTGCGGCTTTCTCGAGGCCCTTGATTTCCTTACCCTTCTCGTATTTTCCTGGATATCCGCCTGATGCCATGATCACGCACACCGCGGATTCCGGTTTCCACTTAACGTCTGTCTTCGCAAGATTCCCGGCTAGGATGGCCTCAATGATCTCGATAAGATCGGTGTCAAGCCGCGCCATGACCGGCTGCGTCTCGGGGTCTCCGAACCTCGCATTGAACTCGAGTACTTTTACTTCGCTGTCATGGATCATGAGGCCGGCGTACAGTACGCCTTTGAACGGTCTTCCCTCCTTCTCCATGGCCCGCACCGTCGGGACCATGATCGTCTCCATGATTATCCGCTCGAGCTTTTTGGTCACGATCGGCGCTGGCGAATAGGCCCCCATGCCGCCGGTGTTTGGGCCCTTGTCAGCGTCGAATACGCGTTTGTGATCCTGCGAAGACGCCATGGGTACCACGGTCTTGCCGTCGGTGAAGGCCATGAACGACGCCTCTTCTCCCCTGAGGCATTCCTCGACCACCACGCGGTTGCCCGCTGTGCCGAAAGCCTTCTGAGACATGATCAAGTCCAGTGCTTTGAGCGCCTCGTCCACGGTCTCGGCAACCACTACGCCCTTACCCGCGGCCAGACCGTCGGCCTTCACCACGATCGGCGCGCCCTTTTCCAAGACGTACGCCTCGGCCGCAGCCTTATCGGTAAAGACCCCGTAATCCGCAGTGGGGATATGATACTTCTTCATGAGGTCTTTGGAAAACCGTTTGCTCGCCTCTATTTCAGCAGCATTCCCGCTGGGTCCGAAGATGCGCTGGCCCGCATTCGTGAACTCATTCACGATGCCCATGGAGAGCGGGCCCTCAGGGCCCACGATGGTAAGGTCAACAGCCTTGGCCCGGGCAAACGACAGCAGCCCGGGAATGTCCTCGGCCTTGATCGGCGCACATTCCGCTATCTGCGCAATGCCCGCATTGCCCGGCGCTGCGTAGATCTTTGTGACCTTCGGACTCTGCGCAACCTTCCAGACGAGCGCGTGCTCCCTTCCGCCACCGCCCACGACGAGTACTTTCATGTATTACTCCTTTTTGCCAAGACAACCATGTTGCCATTATCACTTTATCTATCATGAACGAATCGGTCCGTTCACGACGGGCATGGTGCAAAGCGGGCGGCACAGCGTCACCTTTAACTCCCTACCCTCTGCCCCTAGATCTCCGCCGCTCGTTCAATACCGCATTCATGCTTCCCGTCCGATATCCCTCGAGGTCAAGGCAGACATAGGTATACCCGAGTCCCTTCAGTGCCGCTGTGACCTTCGCGACCGCTTCATTGGAGAGAAGCTGTCCAAAAGAATCACGGTCAATCTCTATTCTTGCAATATCGCCGTGGTGACGCACACGAACCTGCCGAAGGCCGAGAACGCGCAAATGATCCTCGGCAGTTTTTACGGTCTCAATAATGTCTGGAGTGATCCTCGTGCCGTACGGAATACGGGAGGAGAGACAGGCTAGCGACGGTTTGTCCCATGCGGGGAGGTTTAGAAATCGTGCGAGTTCGCGGACATCAGATTTGGACAGTCCTGTTTCCACGAGCGGGCTCCTGACAGAAAACTCCTCGGCGGCCTTTCTGCCTGGGCGGTAGTCATCGAGATCGTCCGTGTTCGAACCGTCGAGTATGCAAGAAATTCCTTCGGTCTCGGCAATCTTCTTCAGTTTTCCGTAAAGCTCTTTTTTGCAGAAATAGCACCGTTCCGGGGAATTCCGCGCAAACTCTTCTGACGCAAGTTCCTGGGTACGGAGTATCCGGTGCGTCACGCCCAATGTACGGGCGAACTCCTTCGCTGCTTCAAGTTCTCCGGGCGGATAGGTCTCGGAAACTGCAGTAACAGCTATCAGGCGAGGGCCCATGACCTCAGCTGTCGCCCTAAGCAAAAGAGAACTGTCCACGCCTCCGGAATATGCGAGCACGGCAGACTTCATATCCCGGAGCAGCGTTTTGAGACGGTCCCATTTTTGTTCTATCACCATCTAAGCGATAATAACACAGCATGAACGTGAGTGTCAATAAAGTACTTCTCACCCGTCCTGCTTCCACTTGTTCGAAACCCGGATAGCTACTATTTCCGTCCCTCCGGGACATTAAACCCCAGTTTCGCGGACAGCGCCTTGCCGGACTCGAGAAGCAGGGAGATGATCCCGCTTTTTTCAAGCCGCTCATCGGTGAGCCGGCTTGCGGGAGCCACGATCCCTACAGCGGCGATCACACTTTTTGAGAAGTCTTTTACCGGCACGGCAATGCTGCGGACCTCCGGGTCGCATTCCTCGTTCTCGAACGCATATCCCCTCTCTGCAGTTTTCTTCAACTCTGCTGTCAGGGCGTCGCGCGTCTTTATGCTCTTATCAGTGAGCCCCGGCAAGCTGATCTCCGGATACAGTCGCTCAATCTCGACAGGTGATAATGTGGCTAGCTGTGCCTTACCCACGGCGGTACAGTGAGCGGGAAGCATGGCGCCGATGCGCGAGATGGCTCGCACGGTCCTGTTCGTCTCCACGCTGTCCATATAGATAACCTTGTTACCCCGCAGGACCGCCACCACCGCAGTCTCTCCCGATGATGCCATAAGGCTTTCAATGATCGGGCGCGCCTGCCGACGGCACTCACGCTGCTCGATGAAGATCGATCCGATCTGGAGCGTCTTGGGGCCAAGCCGGTAGTTCTCCGTTGCCTTGTTCTGCTCGATGTAGCCGCGATGTTCAAGCGTGGCGAGCAGCCTGAACACGTTGTTCTTGTGCAGCCCCAGCCTCTTCGAAAGCTCGGTCACGCCAAGTTCGTCTTCGGTCTTGGTGAACGATTCCAGGATGTCAAGCGCGTGGGAAACCGACTGGATCGTGTAGTTGACTTTCTCCCTCTTCATACAGTGACTCCCCTGTCTGCAGCATTTCTTTGTTCCGTTAGGGAAAGCTGCGGACCCTTGAGAGAACTTTGTCCTCTAACGCAGTTTACTTGAACGTGCCGGGCTGATCACCCTTTTTCACCGGGTAGCCCTTCATTAACCAGTCAGGGATGCCTGCCTGATAAACCAAGAGGTAGGTATAACCCATTTCAAGGGCCGCACCTGCGGCCATCCTGCTCAGGCTTCAGCCGGTCCCTCTGCAATAAAAGATTATCGGTATCGTCTTATCCTTGGGGAGGCGCGCTGCTTCTAACTTCATACGCTCCGCTGGAATATTAATCGCACCTGGAATGTGGCCGGCCTGATACTCATCAGGCAGTCTTGCATCAATGAGGACGACGGTTCGCTTCCCCTCCATCCATGCTTTCACCTCTTCAGCACTTACGTTCGGAAACTGCGCCATGGCAGGCGAGGAGGAAAGGAGTAAGAATCCGAATAAAAACAATAGGAATACCCTTGTTCTACGCATAATAATAGACTCCTTGAATTTTAAAACAGTTGTTTAATATTATGTCTCTAGGAATTTTTTGTCAAGAAAAAACAACCTTCCTACATCATGACGAGTACACCTCCCTAGATACCTGCATTCGCTAACGGCTACAGATGATGTCGGGGACCACCTAGACAGCCTGACCGCCCAGAAACTGGCATCCAGGGCATTCATTGCGGTCAAGGAATACCAGTTCGGAAAGCGCGGCAAACCGCGCTTCAAACGATACGGTTGGATGTCTTCCCTTGAAGGGAAGAACAACGCTTCCGGCATCAAATGGCGCGACGGCCGTGTCAAATGGAACGGTCTCGACCTTCGGTCTGTATTCGACCGGAAAGACAAGCATGGCATCCAGGCTCACGCCTTAAGCCAACCGGTCAAATATTGCCGGCTCGTTCGCAAGGTCATCCGTGGCAATACCCGCTGGTTCGTCCGCTTGTCCTTTCGGGGGTACCAAAGATCAAAGCAAAGAACGTTATCGGCTGTGAGGCCGTCGGGCTCGATATAGGCCCTTCTACCATCGCCGTCGTTGGCGATACCGATGCCTATCTGCTTGAATTCTGCCCGGAGGTCGATAAGCCGTCGACAAAAGGCAGCAGCTTTTTCTAATAAAAACAAATTGAGAAAACATAAAAAAAGACGAGGATGTGATGGAAGTGAGAAATTAAAATGACTACATCAGCAAACCATTGAATAGTGACTTATACAATCCCCAAAAGACGAATGCAATGAACACCGTTGCAGCAAACCATTTGATCTGTTTTTCCGGTATTTTCTTGTGCAGTACCATGCCGAGAATGATCCCGGCTGCATCGGCAACGAGCATACCGCCCGTGGTCCCGAGCCATACAGGAATAACGGTATGGAATTCCGCGGCAAGCGCCACAGTAGCGAGCTGCGTCTTATCACCCATTTCTGCGATAAAGAAAGCAATTGTAACCGTCCAGAAAGGACTAAAGTTGAATCTCTTGTCCTCGTTATGCAATTCGTCGCCCCGCAGCGTCCAGAGGCCGAAGAGAATGAATGATGCCGCTGCGGCGATTTTGACATACACAGGCGGAACAATGTTTGTGAGATAATTACCAGCTGCGAAGCAAAAAGATGATTCGCCGCGGTCGCCGCAAACACGCCCCACAACACCGTCTGCCAGGGAAATCTCGTGGCAAAGGTCATCGCGAGAAGCTGGGTCTTATCTCCCATCTCGGCCAAAATAATAATTGCCAACGATGTCAGAAACGCCGTCACTTGAGCAATTCTTTCTGCCTCTTGATGAGCGCCTTGATCCCCTTCTCTCCCAGAGCAAGAAGTCTATTCAGTTCCTGTTTCGAGAACGGTTCGCCTTCGGCCGTACCCTGCACCTCCACGATCTTGCCCTTGCCGGTCATCACCAGGTTCATGTCCACTTCGGCAGCTGAATCTTCAACATAGCTTAGATCGAGCATCAGCTTGCCACCAACGATCCCGACGCTTACCGCAGCGAGGTAGTCGGCTACCGGGACAGTCCTGATAAGCGCCTGCTTATAGATAACCCGCAGCGCGTCAATGAGGGCGATGTACGCGCCGGTGATCGAGGCCGTACGCGTTCCGCCGTCGGCCTGGACCACATCGCAATCGATGAGCACCGTGCGCTCGCCCAGAGCGTCCATATTTACGACGGAACGAAGCGACCTGCCGATGAGCCGCTGGATTTCATGCGTGCGTCCGCCCACCTTATTTCGCTCGCGAGTGATGCGCTGAGACGATGAACGGGGAAGCATGGCATACTCTGCGGTGACCCAGCCGATGCCCTTGCCCCTAAGGAAAGGGGGCACGGAGTCTTCGACCGTTGCCGTGCAGATGACCTTCGTATCGCCCATTTCGATGAGCACGGAGCCCTCTGCCGCTTTGATGTAGTTTCTCGTGATTTTTAGCTTGCGGAGTTCGTCCGCCCTCCTGCCGTCAACTCGCATAAAAACCTCCCAAAAATAATGATAACCAAGGCGGCACTGGGACACGGAGAAAGTCTGGAGACAAGAAATTAAGTTTTTCCGTGACTCGGTGCTTTGTGGTGAAGAATTAATATTGGAAATATTTGGTCTTGCTTTTCCCCACTGGTCTCGCTGTCTTCAACATGTTATCCACAACCTGTTTGGCTTTTTCCACAGCCTTTTCCACAGGATATCCTTGAGCTATGAACACCGCGACGGCCGAGGAAAGCAGACATCCGGTGCCGTGGAACTCCCCCTTCCTCCGAACTGTGGAAAAACTGAGCACCATTTTGCCTCCATACAATGTGTCCGTTGCCGGACCGCTCCTGTGTCCGCCCTTTATGAGAACGTACGACGGACCCAAGTCAAGGATGATGCCGGCGGCAAAATCCATATCCTGTTCGTTTCTGATTGGATGACCGGTAATAATTTCCGCCTCGGGGACATTGGGAGTAACGATGAGCGCTCGCGGGAAAAGATTTTTTTTGAGAGACGGCACGGCTCTAGGCTGGAGCAGCATCTTTCCCGAACTCGACCGGAGCACGGGATCGACCACGAGATTTTTGATCCTGAATTTGCTTATAGCGCTGGCAACGGCATCGACATTCTGTCTGGTGAGAAGCATACCCGTCTTGATCGCGTCAGGCTTGATATCCGATAGCAGCGCGTCAAGCTGTTTGGAAAGCATGCGAGATGGTACCGGCTCGACTCCGTATACACCCAGGCTGTTCTGCACCGTGAGCGCTGCTGGCACTGCCATCCCGAAAGCCCCGAGCGCCTGGAAGGTCTTGAGGTCCGTTTGGAGCCCGGCACCGGATGAAGGGTCAGAACCGGCTATGGAGAGGACTTTGATCATTGGGCCGCAACTTGGCACGAATGTGCAGAAATTGTCATGACATTGGAGCGCCAGGTGCTGCTTACTCAGCGCCGGGACATGTTTCGCGGGAATATATAGTTTATTGTTTCTTACCCTGACCCCTGCCCCATATTATTCTAGTTTCAAATGAATTAACTCCAGAGGATCAACACGCGCGCCCTGCATGCGTACGCCCCAGTGCAGGTGCGCTCCGGTAGCACGGCCTGTGGAACCAACGAGGGCGATTACGTCGCCCTTCTTTACCTGCTGGCCTGGCGTGACGAGTATTTTGGAGAGGTGAAAAAACATTGTATAGATGCCTTGCCCATGGTCAAGGATCAAGGATTTGCCCGAAAAAAACTGTTCGTCAATCAGGACGGCGACACCGTTGTTTGGCGCATGCACTGCATCGCCCTCCTCGGCACCCACGTCTACACCGCTGTGCGGATTCTTGGGGATCTTATTAATGACCCTGCGCACTCCAAACTTGGTAACGATTTCACCCTCCCGGGGATTGATGAAATCGCCGTCCCATACGCGTTCTGTCTCGTTCGGCCAGATCGCTGCCATTTTGAGCTGCTCGCGTTCCGCCCGAGCCTCATTCTCCGGAGAGAGCTCCACCATGTCCTTCGGGAGCGTGAGCCTCTGGACGGGATACGCTTTTTTGATCACCGTCACGACTCGGGAGAGAAGGGTTCCATTCACGGAGACGTTAAGATTGTACTTTCCCGGTTCGGTAAAGAGATCAATGCCAAGCACAGCCTTGAAAGAATCCTTGTAAGGATTGAAATAGATTTTCTTGTCCCCGAATTTCCCTTCGACGGGAGCGTCAGCGCCCTTCACGGTCACGACCATGATATCTCCCGGGCCAGGCTTATTCGGCTTAAGAATGATCTCAGGCTGACGGACCGTCCCGGCAAAGACGCTAAGAGGCAGGCAGAGCATCATGTAAAGTAAAATCGTCTTGATAGGACCCTTCGATCTGCGTTTGGTTCCGAACTCCGCACTCCGCATTCTTCGTTCCCCTCCTTACGCTTTTCGCCTCACGTCGGGCTTGAGATACGCGCTCACGCCCTTCATGGAGCAGAATTCTCCGCACATGGTGCAGACGTCGGACTCCTTTGGCAGGCTTGATTCGCGCAGTTTACGCGCCCTTTCGGGATCGATCGAGAGCTCAATCTGACCCTTCCAGTCGAGCGCTTTGCGCCGCCGCGACATCTCCCGGTCCCATTCGATAGCGCCCTTCACGCCCTTGGCGATATCCGCCGCATGCGCCGCGATCCGAGAGGCAATCACGCCCTCGCGAACGTCTTCGAGATCGGGCAGGCGAAGATGCTCGGACGGGGTTACATAGCAGAGGAAGTCAGCTCCCGCCGCCCCGGCAATGGCTCCGCCGATGGCAGAGGTGATGTGATCATATCCTGGCGCCACGTCGGTTACGAGCGGTCCGAGCACGTAGAATGGCGCCCCGCTGCAAAGTTCCTTCTGAATCTTGATATTTGTCTCGACCTGGTTGATCGGCACATGCCCCGGCCCTTCGATCATTACCTGCACGCCCGCGTCGACTGCGATGTCTCTCAGTTCGCCGAGCGTGATGAGTTCTTCGATTTGCGCCCGGTCCGTTGCATCAGCAAGGCTCCCCGGCCGCATGCCGTCGCCGAGTGACAGCGTCATGTCATATTTTTTCGCAATCTCAATGAGGCGGTCGTACTGTTTATAGAGCGGGTTCTCTTCTTCATTATGGATGATCCATTCAAGATGGAATGCGCCGCCGCGGCTGACCACGTCCATAATCCTGCCCTGGCGCTTGAGCCGATCGACGCTTGCCGTAGTCACCCCACAGTGCACGGTCACGAAGTCCACTCCCTCTTCTGCTTGTTCAGCAATAACGCGGAAAAGCGTCTCCGGATCCATCTGGACGATGGAGCTGCCTTGCTCCACGGTCTCAACCGCGGCCTGATAAATGGGGACCGTGCCGATAGCGACTGTCGAGTGTTTGAGTATCTCTTTGCGGATTTCCACGATCGGCCCGCCAGTCGAGAGGTCCATGACCGCATCAGCACCGGAGGCGACCGCCGCTTTTAGCTTCTCGATCTCATCATCGATGGACATCCGGTCCCTGGATGTGCCTATGTTCGCATTGATCTTGGTCCGCAGTCCCCTGCCGATACCAAGAGGTATGATCGACGTATGCAGCGCATTTCTCGTGATGACGATGGTTCCTCTGGCTACCCCTTCAATGATATGGTCCAGGCTCACACCCTCGGCCCTGGCTACAGCCTCCATCTCGGGAGTGATATTCCCTTTGCGTGCTTCAAGAATCTGAGTCATAATGCACCTCGTGATAGAGACAAACGATGAGAGGTTGCTCTTTCGTCTCTTATTTCACAGCTTCACTAATTCGCCGATTTATAAGCTCTGCAGCCCTCTGGATATCATCGGTAGCAAAAATCGCCGAGATCATCGCGATGCCGTCTGCCTTTGCCTGCATGACTTGCGCTATATTAGCGTTTCTTATGCCACCGAGGCCAAAAATCGGGATACGAATATGTTTCTTGACGATCCCGATTGACCAAACGCCGAGCGGCTCACCATATTGCATCTTGGAAGGCGTCACGAAGATCGGACCAAGGGTTATGAAATCGGCACCTGCCTCTTCAGCGCTCACAGCTTCTGCGAGAGAATGGGTGGATACCCCGATAAGCATCTTTTTGCCGACGATTTTTCTCACTGCCTCGGAAGGCATACTCTGATGGCCGAGATGTACACCATCCGCTTCTACAGCTACTGCCACATCAACACGATCGTTAATGAATAACCTTGCGTTGAACTCCCTTGTTACCTTTCTGAGTTCCTGGGCGATAGCAAGAAGCTCCCGCACCGGCAAGTCCTTTTCTCGAACCTGGATCGCCCGCACACCGCCCTGGAGAGCGAGCCGAACGGCAGCAGGAAGCGGCATTTTCGTAATCTTGCGGTCGGTGATCAGGTAGAGCTTGAAGTCAACTGCCAATGAAACCCTCCACGGAGGCATCGGGCACAGAGGAGAGACAGTGCTTTCTCCTCTCAGCTCCCGATCATGCCATCCAGCGGGCTACTGGCCGTGGCGTAAAGCTTCTTCGGGATTCTGCCAGCCCGGTAGGCAAGCCTGCCGGCGAGCACTCCGTACTTCATGGCTTCCGCCATGGCAATCGGATCCTTGGCCCCGGCGATCGCTGTGTTCAGGAGCACTGCATCGCAGCCAAGTTCCATCGCAAGCGCCACGTCCGATGCCGTACCCACACCCGCGTCAACCACGACGGGGACCTTCACCGTCTCCATGATAATTCTGATATTGTACGGGTTCCGGATGCCGAGGCCAGAGCCGATGGGCGCTGCGAGCGGCATAACAGCTGGACAACCCAGATCAACAAGCTTCTTGGCCATGATAGGGTCGTCGCTCACATAGGGAAGCACGGTCAATCCTTCCTTCACGAGCACTTTCGTGGCTTCGAGCAGCGCCTCATTGTCCGGGAACAGGGTCTTGTCGTCGCCGATCACTTCGAGCTTCACAAGTTTCGTGATCCCCGCCTCTGCCGCCAGCATGGCCGTGCGGATCGCATCCTTGGCCGTGTAACAGCCTGCTGTGTTCGGGAGAATCTTGTACTTCTTCGGATCGATATAATCGAAGAGGTTCTCCTTGCTGCGGTCGATGATATTGATGCGCCGAACCGAGACCGTTACCACGTCAGTACCTGAGGCTTCGATAGCCTTTTTCGTTTCTGCAAAGTCCTTGTACTTCCCGGTCCCGACCCAGAGCCGCGACCTGAACTCAATTCCTGCAATGACCAGTTTATCGTCAGTCATAGTCACTATCACTCCTCAACTTTTCTTGTTGGATCTTGAATGTGCGTCAAGATCCTCCCTGCATGAAGCTCACTACTTCGAGGTTGTCGTCATCTTTTATGGCGGTCGTGCCGAATTTGTCCTTTTTTACGATTTCAAGGTTCAACTCGACAGCCACGCGTTCCTGCTGAACCGTCAGCAACTCGAGCAAACCGAGTACCGTTATCCCATCGGGCACTGTCTTTCTCTCTCCGTTGAGCGTGATCATCATACGCCGTGCTCCCGATGTCATGGCGAGCAAAGCGATGCAATCTCTTTTTTCATGAAATCAGAGACCCGGGATTGTTTCGTCGCTAACAGGCATCTCGCAATGACAGAGAAATAAATAATTATCCAAACAAAAAGCCGTATCCGAGAGGATACGGCTTGAGAAAGGCTGTAGGATACTGTGAATATTCGCCTTCCCTACGCCGGTACTACCCGGATCAGGTTCTAAGGGTCGTCCTCCAAATAAAGGACTCTCAGCCAATCGGCTCCCCCAGCTCTACATGACCTCCACAATACAGCACAGGCAGGTCAAAGTCAATGATTTTCTGGTCGTGCTCACCCGTTCAGAAGCTTGATCACGGCCATACCGTCATCGTGGTAATCGATGATATTGAGCGCGCCGAAGGACTGGTCGATCCTGAACAGGTTCATGAGATCAAGGCCGAGTGCATCGGCGATGATGACCCTGTTGACCCCTCCGTGCAGCAGCATCGCGATCTCCTGGCCGGGATGCGAGCTGACCAACTTTTTGTGCACCGGTAGGATCCTTTCCCGGACATCCAGCAGGCATTCTCCGTCAGGAGGTCTGTAGTTGAGGAGGTCGGCCCTCCACGCAGTATACTCCTTGGGAAAACGCTCCTTGATTTCTTCGGCCGTAAGTCCCTCCCATTTGCCGACGCTTCGTTCCCGGAGGTCACGCAGGGGGGTGTAAGTGAGGTTAAGGCTCCGAGAAACGATCTCCGCCCCCTTGGCTGAGCGAATGAGGTCGCTGGAATACACTGCCGCAATGTTCTTCCCGGCGAGCATCCCGGCAAGCCGCCGCATCTGTTCTCTGCCAATCTCGGTGATATCGATATCGATGTGGCCGTTATACCGTTTCTCTCCGCCGTTCTGGACTTCGCCGTGGCGCATGAGATACACTCTTGTGACCATCCTTTAACTCCGGTTTGACAGAATGACGAAAAGCAAGAGCGTCAGGGCCTCGTTTAACTCACTCACTGCTCCGATCACATCGCCGGTCACGCCGCCGAGCTTACGCACCAGATACCATCGGCAGACAATGGTAAAGAGCGCGACGCTGGCTATGAGAATTGCCGCCCATATGCCGCTCACGAATATCGCCAGTCCCAGCGCAACGGCCGACGTCGCAATCATTCCGCTCCCCCGCAGATGTCCGACGAAAGCGCTGCCCATACCCTGTTCACGGCCATAATTCGCCTTAAAAACCATGAGAGTCTGGGACCAGCGGCCAAGCATCGGCGCGGTAAGCAGTGCCGAGGCTTTATCATTGTCGAACAGATTATTGAGGCAGAGATACTTTACGAGCAGGAGGAGCACGATGCCGAGCGCACCGGCAGTGCCGAGCCGGCTGTCCTTCATGATCTCGAGCCTGGACATTCTGTCATGCCCGCCCATGATACCGTCGAGCGTATCGGCCAGACCGTCGATGTGGAGGGCCCGCGTGATAAGCACAAGGATGATGAGCAGAAGGGCATTTGCTATGGTTGGGGGCACTGTCCATGCAAGGGCTTTGTCCGAATAGTTCAGTATCACGCCGATCAGGAAGCCGACCACGGGGAAGTAGACCATGGACTTCGCCAGGTCGCCCTCGGTGACGTCATGCTTCCGGCTTACGGTAAAGATCGTAAGAAACTCCACTGCATTGATGAAGTTTTTGATCATCGCTTGTCTCTCATTTTTTTATCGCCCACGTCGTTACTTTTTTATCTTCATACCTTCACTTCTTCATCCTTCTTCCCAGCAACGCCGGCATCGGCGAATGTCGCCATTTCAGTAAGGATTCTCACGCCGGCCTCCACAAGCGATATGCCCAGGGCCGCACCCGTACCTTCACCTAGCCTGAGATTCAGGTCAAGCAGCGGAATCTGCTCCAGATGTTCGAGCATCTTCCGGTGTCCGATCTCTACAGACTGGTGCGCCGCGATGATGTACCCTTTGACCAGAGGGTTCATTTCTGCGGCAATAAGCGCACCGGCTGTCGAAATGAAACCATCCACGACTACAGGGATCTTGTACAATGCCGCGCCGATCACGAGACCGGCGATGCCCGCAATCTCGAACCCACCGATTTTCGCAAGCACGTCGAGGGCATCCTTGGGATCGGGCCTGTTCACCTCGATCGCCTTTTTAATGACCGCCACCTTGTTCCGGAGCGAGCGGTCATCAATGCCGGTGCCGCGGCCCGTTACTTTTTCCGGATCCGTGCCGGTGATGACGGATACAATGGCAGAGGACGGCGTTGTGTTCCCGATGCCCATGTCCCCTGTACCGAGGATATCGAGGCAGTCACGGTATTTTTCGACCAGTTCAATGCCGGCGAGTACTGCGCGCTCCGCCTCGTCGCGCGTCATGGCCGGGCCCTTGGCCATGTTCCGCGTGCCGCGGCCGATTTTTCTGATTTCCAACCCATCAGTAGGCTCAAACTCATGGTCGACGCCCATATCCACCACGATCACCCGAGCGCCGACATGCTTGGCAAGCACGTTCACTCCTGCCCCCCCGCCAAGGAAGTTATAGACCATCTGCGGCGTGACGTCTTTTGGGAAAGCGCTAACGCCCTCTTCGGTCACCCCGTGGTCTCCGGCGAAAGTGAAGATAATCTTGTTCTTGACGCTGGGCTTGTTCTTGCCCGTGATGAGACAATACTTTTTCGCTAACTCCTCGAGCCGACCGAGGCTGCCTTGCGGCTTCGTCAGGTTATCAAGCTGTGCCTGGATGGCGTTTGTACGTGATGTATCAACGGGCAGAATCCTTTTCAACACTTCCTGCAGTTTTCCCACCTTCTTTACCTCCTGTCATATTTTCGTATCATGTTTGGTCCACTCTTCCCGCGGAAATCTGTGTCCCGTAGTACTTCCCCCCTATTAACAGAAATGCCTTTCGTTCTTTATCCTCACCATAACGGGATAGAGCTACTTGATCTTCATCGGTATCCCCGCTGCGGTAAAATAAACTTCGTCCGCTGCATGTGCTACTTTCTGGTTCAACATCCCGGCGAAATCCCGAAACCGCCGCGCAAGCGGATTATCCGGTACGATTCCGAGCCCGACCTCGTTCGACACGATGATGGAGCAGCCGTTGAAGCTTTTAATCGCTGCAACCAGCGTATCGGAGCGGGAATTGACCGCATCGCCCCCATTGGTATGGGCCATGACGTTGCTCAACCAGAGCGTAAGGCAGTCAAGCAGGACTATCTGGTAACGTTCGTTCAGTTTTACGAGCAGGTCCGCAATGGCAAGCGGTTCTTCATAGGTGTCCCATGCGGTGCCGCGGCGCTCCCGGTGATGTTGTATTCTCACCGCCATTTCAGGATCAAGCGCCTGTGCCGTGGCGATATATGCTCGCTTCCCCGTCATGCCGTTCGCCAGCCTTTCAGCGAAAGCGGATTTTCCTGAACGGGCCCCGCCGGTGATAAAGTATATCTTTTTTACCATTCCCCTTATATTTCCCTTGTCCCTGTTTTACTGCTTCATGAACGCAACGTCCGCAAAGTAGCTTTCGGCCGAAGTCTCGGTATGCTGTGAATTAATCTGGAGCCTGACACCGGCAACCGCCGCGGGTTCATCCCCGAACATTTTCTTATAATCATCGTACACGTTCCGAACCTCGGTGAGCCATTTTCCCGTATCCGCAGTACCCGAACGAACGACTACTGCCTTGATGGACATAAAGAACGGGGCTGCCGCATTTCCCATGGTCCCCTGCGGAACGGTCGTGTCCCAGATATAGACGATCGCCTTGGTCTTTGAGAACGCAAGGAAAAGCTGGGCTGCCTGGTCGTCGGTCTTCGATCTTCTGAAATCGCCTCTAGCTGGAAGCTTCGTCACCTTCCATTTCCAGGTAAGCACCGGGAACTTCTTGAGGTCCACATTCACCTCTTTCTGAAGGGAGAAGGACGTATTAGCGCTCCTGAAGCGGACTGCATTCAGATCTCCGTCCTTGATCACGGCAAAATCCGCCTTACCGGATTTTTCCTGGAGCTGCCATCCCCGCGGGACGCCCTTTGCGTCTACGCCGGCGGAAAAATCCGCAATTACAAGGCGGTCTTCCGCCGCTCCTGCCGCGGAAGACAGGAATAGGAAGGATGCCGCCAGGATATTCAAAACACTCGTCGTTTTCATTATGTCCCCTCAGACAAAAAACCCCACCTGGGCTTATCAGGCAGGGGTTAGTTTTCACTGTAGCTCATAAGAAACTCAGCGGGAGACGGGTCTCGAACCCCGTAAGCCCGCAGCCGAGAATGATAATAATCAAAGTGATAACGCTTGTCAAGACGTTAATTCTTGATCCGCAAACAGGTCCTTGTTGAAACCTCTCCAGCGAGCCAATCCGGTCAATCACAGGATGACCGGGCATTGCTGGAGACCATTTAATCAATTACCGAAATTTTTTCCTGCTGCATATAAATCCATAAAATGGCGAACGGCATCACGAGTTACGCAGGTCATGCGACATTCAGACCTTGTTCAAAAATAATAAGTCGAAAAGATATTGACAGCATAGTGAGGTGTGGTAGTATCTGAAACAGTATCTTACAATATAAAAACATAAAGAGTTCTCTCGGCAGGTAATCCAGCTTTTTTATTGAAATCGGGTACTTTTTTATTCCACGATAAATATATTCTTAAAGTCGACAGCCGGTAACCGTTACGAGGAATTTCTGATTATAAACCGCAGTTTGATAAAATTACGAAAAACTTATAATGGACCGGCATTAATGATGAAGAAGATCATGCGAAGAGGAACCAAAATGAATCACAGCGTGTGTCGGGGAGGATATATTTAACATGGCCATGAAGCTCTCTGTGATCATCCCGTGTTTTAATGAACTGAAGACCATCGGCACCGTTGTAGATGCAGTCAGAAATTCTCCGTATGACAACAAGGAGATCATAATCGTTGATGATTTTTCGACTGATGGAACAAGAGAAAAAATAAGAAACGAAATAGAGAGAAAGGTCGATAAAGTAATTTACCATGACGGGAACATGGGTAAAGGGGCTGCTATTAGGAACGGCATCAAAGAAGCAACGGGAGATATTGTCATCATACAAGATGCCGATCTCGAGTATGACCCCAATGAGTATCCAATAGTGATCGGCCCCATTCTGGAAAATAAAGCAGATGTAGTATTCGGTTCACGATTTATAAGCGATAGACCGCACAGAGTGTTGTATTTCTGGCACAGCGTCGGAAATGGCATCTTAACATTCCTCTCAAATATGTTCACCAATTTGAACCTATCCGATATGGAAACCTGTTATAAGGCATTTAAGAGAGAAATTATACAGTCCATCACTATCGAAGAGAGCAGGTTTGGCTTTGAGCCTGAAATAACCGCGAAAATTGCCAAACTGAGATGCAGGATCTATGAGGTGGGAATTTCTTATTACGGAAGGACTTATGAAGAGGGCAAAAAGATCGGATGGAAAGATGGTTTCCGGGCTTTTTATTGCATTATCAAATACAACCTGTTTCGTTGAGGGAATTTAAAGCATTGTAAATTTAATTTACTGTTTTTATCTCTTTTTTCCCACACCGTAAACTTTTCAAGAGGTGCATTCATACACTGTGGCATGTCTGCAGGGCTTCTGAATGAGAACGCGCTTAACTAATATTGGAAGGATCCATGGAAGTTCGTCGAAAGCGATTTCAGGAGGCAACCGTACGAGTAAGGAATCTGTATGAACGCGAACTTGTTACGCAATAAAATTATCGTCTTTACGCTCATCAGCGTGGCTGGCTTGCTGGCCTACTCTAATACGTTTACAGTGCCATTCCAATTTGATGATGACGGTTATGTTGTCAACAACCCGATAATCAGAAGTTTTCATTATTTTCTTCATCCATCAGAAGTCATGCGGCTTAATCAGCAATCTCCCACCGCTTTCCCTGTCGGTTTACGCTATGCATTCATGACCCGTTTCTTGGGCTATTTCTCTCTTGCTATGAATTACCATCTGCACGGGCTTGACGTAGTGGGTTATCATATCTTCAACCTGCTGCTTCATATCATCAACAGCTTTCTGATATATCTGATACTCATAAATACCTTCAGAACCTATTTATTTTCAAATCGAGCAGCTGAAATCGGTTCAAACTCCCACGACGTGATTGCGCTGCTCTCGTCTTTGCTCTTTGTCTGTCATCCAATTCAGACTCATGCAGTTACCTACATCACCTCACGGTTTGTTTTACTTGCCACTTTCTTCTTTCTGCTTTCTCTTTTCCTATACATATCGTCCACAATGTCAACCGCTGACAGCAAGCGCCGCGTTCTCTATGCGGCCGCCCTCGTTTCAGCGGTTGCGGCCATGGTAACGAAAGAGTTCACATTCACTCTGCCGCTAGTCATAACGCTGTATGACCTGATCTTTTTACCACGCAGTACTCCCGAGCGCATAAAAACACTGGCCCCTTTCTCCCTGACCCTGTTCATCATCCCGACGCTCATTTTTATACAGCAGGGAAAACTTCAATCCCTCGACAGCACCATGCGGGTCATCACCGCCGCGGATGTATCGCAGATATCCCGAAGCGATTATCTTCTTACCCAATTCAGGGTCATCGAAACCTATATACGGCTTTTGTTTTTCCCTGTTAACCAGAGCATTGATCATTATGTTCCCGTATATCATTCCCTGTTACAACCGCCGGTTTTCGTATCGTTCGCCCTCCTGCTGATATTGATTTCAACGGCACTGTATCTCTGTTTTGTTTCCGAGAACGCACGGAGATATCCTGCGCTCAAGGTGCTGTCATTCGGGATTCTCTGGTTCTTTATCACCCTTTCCGTCGAGTCGAGCATTATTCCACTTGGAGAACTCATTGCCGAATATCGTGTATATCTCCCCTCTATTGGTATGATTGTGGCGTTCGTCTCCCTGATTTTCTTTGTCGCTGACCGATATCCTGAATTCAAGAACACAAACAAGACGGTTATTGCTGTTTCCTGCACATTGGCTTTACTGATCCTTCTCGTCACGACCTATGTGCGGAATACGGTCTGGAAAGACGAGATCACGCTGTGGGAAAATGCTGTCAAGACCAGCCCCACGTTGGTGCGACCCCACCAGAACCTGGGGACCTATTACAGCATGAGGGGGCGCTTGGAGGATGCGCGGAACGAATTGATGACGGCGTTGAAACTGGATCCCAATAACTACGAACTCCACAACAACCTTGGCATTGTGTTTAAAAAGTTGGGAGATTATGACCACGCAATTCAAGAATTTCAAACCGTAATGGCGATCATGCCGTCTGATGCCATGGTGCACTATAACCTTGGGAATGTGTATCTAGAGCAGGGCCGTTTACAGGAGGCAATACAAGAATATAAGATTAATCTAAAGGCCGTTCCCGATTATGATGACGCTCACCTTAACTTGGGCATCGCCTATAAAAGAAACGGGCAACTCAGTGAAGCGGTCAGGGAGTTCACGGCAGCGATTGCCCTCAATCCACGGAATGAGAGTGCCAAAAGCAATTTAGCGAGCTGCACAAGGGAAATGGGAACCGCCGGGAACAAATGATGATCTGATGATGTAGCTATGCCTTCCACACCTATGGGGTAGAAATGCTCAATTAGCTTTTTATGAAAATAGCTCTTTGACTGCCGGAAAAAATGGGTCGGGAGGCATGTTTAGAACACTGCAAACCCGCAGCCGGGAATGATAGTAATCAAAGTGATGACGCTCATCAAGCTGTTTTTTCAGGACTTCCCGCAAAATTTCTTTATTCAGAAAGATAGATAATAACATTATATGATCGGTTTATTTCAGCGGCTCTGGCCGCGGGCCGATCTTCCATCCGGAGGGCAACCGGGAGATCCCGTCGGCGACGGCGTACTGTCTAAAGTCCGGGATCTCGAAGAACCGCTTGCATTCTTGCACACCTGAAGCAAAAAAGGCTTCCCTTGGAATGACCTCACCATAGAGAGATCTAACGGTCAATATCCCAGCGCTATCTATTGACATATTATAAATCTTTGATAACATTATATTAAGAATGATGGGTAGACGAACGGTTCAATCCGAGCACACTCTGGCCAAAGACGCATGAAAGGTTGGTGTCTCGCGGAAGATGTTTCCTGCAAAGAATGTAAGCTTGAATTAGAATTATGATTGGGTGTATATCACGGTTTCTATAGATAAATGCATTTCTTTAATGTAGCGAAGAAAGAACTGGGCAGCCTGAAGAAAATAATTCGCGGTCATATCGAAAGCCTTCACCGGATACCGGCAATTGCCTGATTGCCCAAATTGCATCTAATGCATAGGCACTCCCCTTCCAGAGGTGCAGCATGAGTTTCATCAAGCACACCATCTTTCATAAGTTTTCTGCTTTATTCATCAGTTTCTTCAACTTCACGAGAACCCGCAGGGCCAAGACCATAGGAATCGCCGCACTCGTTCTTTTCACTCTTTTTTCTGTCACCGGATTTTTCATACTGCCCCCTTTTATAAAGCACCTCGCGATGGAGAAGATAAGCGAGCAACTCGGTCGCCGGGTAAGCATCGACTCAGTTAGTCTCAATCCTTACTCCCTAGCTGCCACCATCAGAGGGTTTGAGATCAAGGAGATTGATGGCAGTACCACTTTTGTATCCTTTCGAAGCCTTTATGTTAACCTACAGTTGAAAACGATCTTCAAGGGCGGGCCAGTGATAAGAGAGATCAAACTGGAAAAGCCTTACATCCATCTCGTCCGCACCGAGGCCAATGCCTACAACTTTTCGGATATCATCAGCAAGTTTGAAGCCGAGCGAGAGGCTGCCGTTCAGGAGAAACCCGGCAAACCTCTTTTCTTTTCATTCAGCAATATCCAGCTGCTGGATGGCCACATAGAGTTCGATGACCGGCCAGCTGCAACAAAACACGAGATCGCGCAGATCAATCTATCGGTTCCCTTCATCTCCAACCTTCCTTCTTATGAAGAATCATTTGTGCAACCATCGTTCAGCGCCACAGTAAACGGTACGGCCGTCAACATCAAGGGCTCTACCAAGGTATTTGCCGACTCGCACGAGACTTCGTTTGATATCAAGCTCACGGACATCGATATCCCCTACTATTTGGCCTACGCGCCCGCGCAGCTCCATGTAAAGGTACCGTCAGGCCGCCTCGACGTGGCGATGAAGTTTGCATACCGCCATTATACAGACCGTTCTCCGTTACTCACCCTGACGGGCGAATCAAGGATGAGGGACCTGAGCGTAGCCATAAAAAAAGTCCCGGGCGAATTCCTTAATATCCCGCTTTTAAGCATAAAAGATATCTCGTTCGATCTCGAGACGAATAAAGTCGAAATCGGCGCTATCACCACTGAGAAGGGATCGTTAGCAGTCTCGCGGTCTGCGGACGGACGGATGAATTTTACTGAACTTATGACAGCCTCGACTGCGGCATCACATCCGGCAGCCAAGAAGCCACCGCATCCATCCGCTTCGCCCGCTCCGTCCGCTTCCTGGATCGTGTCGCTCAAATCTCTTGTTGTTGATGGTTATAAGGTAAAAATAACGGATCAGAGCCTAGTCGAGCCTTTCGGCATAACCGTCGACGACATCAATTGCAAGGCACAAAATATTTCCACGGAAAAGGGCGCAAAGGGAACCATCGCGCTATCGATGCATGTTGGACAGCAGGGAACCGCCTCGGTCGAAGGCAATTTTGCCTTGAGCCCTCTTTCAGCAGACCTCGCTGTGAATCTCAAAAAACTCCCCATCAAGCCGCTGCAGCCATTCCTTGCGGAGCGGATGCAGGTGATCGTTGCGGGCGGGGCACTCAGCATCAATGGGAAACTGACAACATTCCAAGCCAGTAATGAGGAGCTGCAAGGCGCATTCAAGGGGAAACTATGGGTCAACAGATTTTCGCTCCTCGACAAGGTCAATGCAGAGGACCTGCTTAAGTGGGACTCTCTATATCTGGGTGATATGGATATCAGATACGCACCGCTGTTCCTGCATATCCGGGAAATCTCTCTTTCAAATTTCTACTCGCGTATTATCATTAACGCAGACAGGACGATAAATCTTCAGGAGGTGTTCAGCAACCCATCCCTGACAGCGCAACCAGCTGCTCCATCCAGTCAGGCTACGCAAACAACTGAAGCAGCGGCGGAAAGTCGCCAGGAAACACCTCAGCAACGGAAATTAGCGATCGATAAAATCACCCTCCAAGGCGGCACAATCAATTTTACCGACGACAGCATCAAGCCTCGATTCAGCGCCAACCTGCTGGAGATTGGCGGACGCATTTCCGGGCTCTCATCCGAAGAGAACAAGTTCGGAGAGGTAGAGCTCAGGGGCATGTATGATCGCTATGCTCCCCTTGAGATCACCGGCAAAATCAATCCGCTCAGAGATGATCTTTATGTGGAGCTTAAGGCCGCCTTCAAGGACATGGACCTGACCGCGGTGAGCCCCTATTCGGGCCGCTACGCAGGCTACACGATCGAGAAGGGAAAGCTTTCCTTTCAGCTCGAATACCTGATCGTAAAAAACAAGCTTGACGCCAAAAACAACATATTCCTTGACCAATTCAACTTCGGAGATCCCATCGACAGCCCCGATGCGACAAAACTCCCGGTAAGACTTGCTGTTGCGCTCCTGAAGGACCAAAACGGTGAGATCAAGCTCGATATCCCGGTCTCTGGCGAACTTAACGATCCAAAGTTTAGCGTGGGCAAAGTGGTGCTCAAGATCATAGTGAACCTTCTTGTGAAGGTAGCAACATCACCATTTGCTCTTTTGGGGTCGATCTTCGGCGGCGGGGAGCAGCTGGGGTATGCCGAATTCGATTATGGCTCCGCTGCTCTGACGGCCGAGACGCAAAAGAAGCTTGATACACTCATGAAAGCCCTTCATGAACGACCTGCGCTCAAGATGGACATCGTTGGCCATGCAGACCCGGAAAAAGACCGTGAGGGTCTCAAACAAAACCTCCTTCTTAGAAAAGTTAAGGCTCAGAAAATTAAAGACATGGCTCGAAAAGGCGGCGAAACCCCCTCGCTGGATGACGTAATCGTGGCGCCTCAGGAATACCCCGTTTACCTGAAACAAGCGTATAAAGCGGAAAAGTTTCCGAAGCCCCGAAACATCGTCGGGATGGCCAAGGACTTGCCCGTGCCCGAGATGGAGAAGCTTATGCTTACCAACATGAAGGTGACCGATGATGATCTAAAGGCACTCTCCGAAGAGCGGGCAAGGGCGGTTAGGAACTATCTTCTGCAGTCACAGCAGGTCGAAGAGACGCGCATCTTCATTGTTGAGGGCAAAACCCTTGACGTCACGGATAAAGAAGGGGCCAAAAAAAGCCGCACCGACTTTAAACTCAAATGATTTTTATTACAGGATGCAGTTCAAGTTCACTGGCAGGTTCAACATGCTGATGATAACGCGGGAAACTACGAAGCAGAGGTGATCCATCGCTTCACAGGCAACTCAATGCTGGGGTGTCGCTGGACAGAATCTCTGCGGCGTTCGGTCATAGCAACCTTGAAATCACGCGACGGTATGCAAGTTTGAATGTTCAGAAGCTGATCGATGTGGTGGATGGAGTTGGACAAGACTCGGGGAAACAAAAAATCCGAATGATAAACATCGGATTATTAAGATGAAAATGGAGCGGGCGACGGGTCTCGAACCCGCGACCCCAAGCTTGGGAAGCTTGTACTCTACCAACTGAGCTACGCCCGCTTATCGTTTAGCATTATAGCGGCAGGCTTCCTGCTTGTCAATTAAAAACGGGCAGGGATAAATTTACCATGTGTGCCCCGCCAGGGCGAGGAGCATCGGACCCATCCACGGACTCTCGCATTGCACGGATTGATGCCGGAAATCCCTACAAAACGGACTTTACATCCTTGTCGAGCTGGTCATCGTCTCCGAATCCGAGGTACCGTTTAAATATTTTCCCTTCCTTATCCACAATAACCAGCATGGGGATGGTACGCACATGATATTTCGTTGCCACATCATCAGTGCCTTTAAGAACCGTATAGGTGATTCCGAACTCATTCACGAAGTCCTTTACCGAATCCCAGCCACCCTGATCGAGCGATATGCCGAGTACCACTAATCCTTTGCCGCTGTACGACTTATGCAGCTTTTCAATCCCCGGAATGGAATCACGGCACGGCGGGCACCAAGTAGCCCAGAAATCGAGGAGTACCGGCTTGCCCTTGAATTCTGAGAGCTTAACGGTCTTGCCATCCAAGTCCTGAAGCTTGAAATCCGATGCGGCATCGGCGGCCCGTTCGCTCTTGTTTGTGCAGCCGACAAGCAATAAAAACAGGAATAGGAATAATAGCGGCTTTTTTGTGAACATCTGGGAATATCTCCTTAATACACAAAATGGAAAAACAGAGCTGCCCGCCGGAGGCGGGCAGTGAATGAGGTCAGCGTTCGCAGACAACGGCTCCCGGACAGAGGGTAGAGCTCTACACGGATTGATTATTTGGCAAGCAGCGCGTCTACCTTTGACTTGAGCTGTGCCTTGGGCACAGCACCGACCACCTGGTCGATGGTCTGGCCGTTCTTAAAGAACATCAGCGTCGGGATGCCCATGATCCGGTATTTGCCGGCCACATCGGGATTCTCATCGGTGTTAAGCTTGAGGACCTTGAGCTTTCCCTCGTATTCCTTGGATATCTCATCTACGATCGGAGCCACCATCCTGCACGGCCCGCACCATACCGCCCAGAAGTCCACCAGGACCAGTTGATTCGCCTTCAGCACCTCTTGATCCCATGTTGCGCTCGTTACGGCTTCAGCCATCATACCCTCCTTCAGATCCTGTTATCATGAATTTTGAACAGTTGCAGAAAGCACCTGCTTGATCGCACCTTCTGGGCAGACACGCGGACACGCGCCGCAATCAATGCATTCGAACGTGATTACGGCGTGCCTATCTATTATCTTTATCGCCTCGGTTGGGCAAACATCCAAACAGGACCCGCATCCGGTGCATTTATTTTCAGTAACGCGATACTGCATATAACAAATGTTTTAAATTATAAACGATGCACTTATCATTGTCAATAATTTTTACTTGTGGCATAATCATTGTGCGATGAAATGCATCACTCTTCCATACGGAAACGCTGGGTGGAATGGAAAAATCCGAATTCTGGAAGGAATTATATCAGCCCGGCCCGGCCCACCTTTCCTCTATAACGATGTTTTAATCCTCGTTCCCTCTTCCCGAATGAAGAGGATCTACGGCAGGATCTTTCTTGATACACTACAGCGTCTACACGGGGCAGCGTCGCTCGTCCAACCCGATATACAGACGCTTCACCAGCTATTTCAGATGTTCTATGGCCGTTTGAGCGCTCCTCTGCTCATGGATGAGAATAGCAGGCTCGTGCTGCTCGAAGGGATCGTGAAAGAGCGCCTTGGCGCGAGGAACCTTTTTAACCAGAGCCCTGACCTGCTCGCGCCATCGCTCTCATCGGCTCTCGCGAAAATGATCGAGCAACTTTCGGCTGCTGGCGTGATTCCCGAGGATCTCAGTTTGAAAATAAAAGGAACGGAACTCTCCGACAAGCCGCAGGTACAACTGCTCGCTGAAGTCTACGCACGATATGAAAACGTTCTCCGTGAGAGTAACCTTACTGACCCCGCCGGGATGCGCGCCTACGTTCGAGACCACTTTGATCGTGCCTGGCTTGCGGACTATCGCACGATCATCATCGACGGGATACAGGATGTGGGCGAGCTCGAAGCGGATATCCTCCGGAAAGCGGTTGAATGCAGGAATTGCATATGTCTCGTGGATGCGCCTTCACCGGAGATACTGAAACGTGCGGGAGAATTTCATCCGCTCAAGATCATAAAGGATTCCCTTGGCCAGATAGGAATCCTTCCACAGGAAGAAGTCGTCAGTGCGGATACTGAGCAACTGTTCCTCGCATCGGCCTTGTTCTCGGACTACACTTTTTCCGAAGCCGCAAAAAAGGCGCCCGATGCTGCATCCTTCACGAAGAAGATAACCCTCCTCTCCGCCGTTAATACCCGTGAAGAGGTTACGCTCATTGCTGAGGAAGTAAAGAAGTCTCTCAAAGGCGGCACGCCGGCCGACTCCATTCTCGTGGCTTTTCCCGGGCTCGACGAATACGGCCCCATCGTTGAGGAAATATTCACGGATTACGGCATCCCGTACAACCGTGCGCTTGGCAGGCAGCTCGGCACCTCAGCGGTCGCCACTGCCATAGTATCGCTTCTTCATGCATGTCAGGAAGATATCTCGGGCCCCTCGCTTTTACGGGTCTTCAGCTCACCGTTTCTGAAATTCAGCGGAAACCCCGCAATCGCTTCGGCCCTCGACAGGCTCATGCGGGATAGACGCATAACCGGCGGTAAGCAGAAGCTGCTCGCAGCACTTAAATTTTATAAGCCTGACACAAGGGATACCGATGTACTGCGCGAACCGCTAAACGATCTCTTTGCCGCACTCGAACCTTTTTCTGTTCAGGATAACCTGCCACTCGCCGCCTGGATGGAGCGCCTTTCGGATCTCATAGCATGGTCAGGACTCGGAGCAAGGGTGTCGCTCATCAAAGGACCTCTCAACATCAACCTCCAGGCGTATAAGAAATTGAACGAGATGCTTGATTCCCTCGCGCAGGCAGGAAAGCTCTTCCCGGGCTATCGGCATACCTTCAGCGAATGGCTCTTTCTCATAAAAAAGACCTTCATGCATGCCCGATTCCAGGTGCCGCCCGAGGACGAAGGTGGAGTTCAGATATTGGGTCTCGAAGAAAGCCTGGTCCATCCATGGAAGGAGATTTATCTTGGCGGCCTGGTAGACGGGAAATTTCCCCAGCGCCTTCCGCAGAACATATTCCTTCCCGAGCAGACGCTTGAGACCATGGGCGTACGCACCCTCGAACGCGCGCGCCTGAACGCAGCCTACCATTTCTATCGTCTTCTCCTCTCCGCAGACAATGTCACACTGACCTATCCGGAGAACGAAGGCGACAGGCCTGTGGTGCCATCGCCTTTTTTGGAGGAGCTCACCCCGCTTAGAAAAGCGGACCTCCTGAATCGCGGCATAGAGAGGACATCGGGGATCCAGTTCAGCTTGAAGATTGAGGAGTGCAGGAGCATACCCGAACTTGCAAAGTCGATCAGTCTCGCGGAGGATTTCACGGGACTCAGCGAAATGCTGAGCTCAAACATCGAAGGCCTATCGGGTATCAAATCTGCCCTCGGGCACAAACCAGCTGGACGAACGTCGTCAATCACCCCGCACATAAAGCGGGAATTTTGGGTCACTGAGCTTGATGCTTATCTCAACTGTCCCTATGATTACTTGATCACTAACCTCCTAGGGATCGAACCGCTCGAAGAAGTGACCGAAGACATTTCGCCTCTCGACCGCGGCAGCAAAGTACACTCAATCCTGCGCAACTTCTACCTTTCCTGGAGGAAGACCATCACGCCGGAGAACAGGGACGAAGCGAAGGCGCTACTCAGGAAGCTCGCGGACTCTGCCTTTGACAGCGAAGCCGACACCTTCCGCAACCGCCACGACAAAGAGCTGTTTCTTACGGTCATGGCGGAACGGTTCCTCGATGCCGAAGAAAAGTTTTGGAAACAAGGAATGAAGCCGGCATACCTGGAGCAGAAGATCGACCATTACCGCCTTGTTCTTTCGAACGGCGAAGAGGTGGAGCTTTCGGCCAAGATCGACCGCATCGACGTGGACGGGAACGGCAACTTCATCATCGTGGACTACAAGACCGGCAAGTATCCGCTGCCGAAAATGAACATCGAGCAGGACATCTTCCAGCTTCCGGTCTATGCAGTCATGGCGCAGCAAGCCTTTTCAGGCAAAGACCCGGCTTTCAGGAAACCTATAGGCCTTGCCTATTACGACCTCAAGGGCACAACGGGTGGAGGAGCTCGTGATATTGTCCTTTACAATAAGGAAGCACGAAACGATCACCCGTCATCAAAACCGAAGGCAAGCCCCAAGGGAGCAGAGGAATTTGAGGAAATCCTGAAACAGAGCATGGATAAGGCCCGAAGGGCAATCGAAGGCATCCTGGCAGGCAATTTCTCCTCCACGCCGCGGGATGAGAACAAGTGCCGCTTTTGTCCGAATGAAATGATGTGCGAGAAAGAAGCGCCGTCGTAGTGGCGTATAGTTGGCCGCCCTGCACGTGTGCGAAAGGCTATGAACATAGACCCTAAAAACCAAACCATGTCAAATGCCGCAGATACCGACAAATCCATACACCTTTCGGCGTCGGCGGGATCGGGCAAGACCCGCGCTCTCAAGGACCGTTACCTTGCGCTTCTGGACATGCTCGACAATCACGGCCTGAACATCGACCAGGCTGTGGCCATTACCTTTACGGACAAGGCTGCTGCTGAGATCAAAGACCGTGTGATGCATGACCTGCCTGAGACCATGCTCAAGAAGATCATCCGAGGCAGGCAGGATCTCCGTATTTCTACGATCCACTCCTTCTGCATGAACCTGCTGAAACGCTACCCGCTCGAAGCAGGGCTTCCGCCGGACTTCGGCGTGCTCGATGCAAGGGACCAAGCATATAAGATCCAGAAGGCCGTTGAAGATGCGCTCGAAGTATCTGACCGCGATCCTGCGATCATGGCCCCGCTCAGTGACTTTACTGCTGATGATCTTATTGCGACAATCGAGTTCCTGCTCTCGATCAGGAGCAGGCTTGAGCGCATGGAGATCGATGCAGGGAGCCTCGATGGACTTCTCCATTCTGTCCGCAGGGGCATGGGAGTTGAACATGCAGAGACGGAACTGACGAGGCTTATCACGAAGGTGGAATGGCAATCATCGCTCCGGCGGATGGAACTCATCCTCCGGTCACAGGTCGATCTGTATGACGATAACAAGGGTAAGGAACACCTCCTGCTTGCGGAAGCACGGGATTCCGACGCTGCCTTAACATTTTCAGAACTGCTTTTCTCAATCTATTTCACTGCTGCGGGAGAACCACGCAAGAATCCTTACATATCGAAAAAGGCCTTCGTTGGAAAAGAGCGGCTTGACTACGAGAAATCTTTTTTTGACATTCAGACTATGCTCGAACGATTCCGGACGCTCCATGCGCGCGTGCGCGCCGGACTCGAGGCAATCAGCCTTCTCCTTATTTTTCAGCGCGCTGAGAAAAACTATCAAAACTCAAAACTCAGGGAAGGACTTCTGGATTTCGATGATCTCGAAATCTATGCCTACAGCCTGCTCCAGGGGATGGAATCGCCGGATATCCTCTACTGGCTTGACCGGAAGATCCTTCACTTCCTCGTGGACGAATTCCAAGACACGAGCGACATCCAATGGGCCATTCTGAACAAGCTGACCGAAGAAATATTCGCTGGCCAGGGCGCGGACAAGCGCATGCCCCCCACCCTCTTTGTCGTCGGCGACGAGAAGCAATCCATTTACCGGTTCCGAGAGGCGAACTACCGTTTGATCGATAACGTCCGTCAGAAGATGGAAAAGAACTTGCCGCCGGAATCCCGTCAGATACTGACTCTTGCGAGGAACTTCCGCTCTACGCCCGAGGTCATCGAGACCGTGAACCGTGTCTTTACCGCGCTCTGGGGAGAATCGTATAAACCTTCTGAAGTGGAGCGCAAAGAACATAGGGGAAGTGCTGAGCTTGTTGAACTCGTACCGTTTTCTCCAGGAGAGAAAACATCGGGTCCGACCGAAGCAGAGATCCTCGCGCAAGAGGTCAGGAAGGTTGTGGCAGATAAAACGTTAATCTACGAAAAGAATGGCAATGCATGGATAGAGCGCGCTGCCGGATACGGTGACTGTGCCATCCTCATACAGTCCCGTACAAGGCTCAAGGAATACGAAGCCGCGCTTCGATCAGAGAACATACCTTATCGCGTGGTCGGCGGCATCGGCTTCTATGAGGAGGACGAGATACAGTCACTGATGAATGTGCTTTTTTTCCTCTGGAACCACGACGACAAGCTCGCGCTCGCTGCAACGCTCAAATCGCCCCTCTTCGGCCTCACGGACAGGGACATCTTCGACCTCATGCAGAACGACAAGAACATGATAGAGGCTCTCAAGAATCGCAGACCGGGTGACTGGGAACTTCTGCACGACTGGATGAGCATCGCGGGTCTCGTCCCGCTCTCGATCTTGATCCACAATATCGTTAATACGTCAGGCGCCTACGTCCGCTTCGGCAGGAATAGTCCGCAGGCAATCTTCAATATCGACAAACTGATCGATACGGCCCGTGAGTTCGACCGGCGGGGCTATACTACGCTCCAGGACTTTGTCGGATGGGTGAAGAACATCCGGCAGACCGAACAGCGCGAGGCAACAGCGGATATGAACCTGCCGGGGCTCCAGGGATCGGTAAGTATCATGACCGTGCACAAGGCAAAGGGGCTGGAATATCCCGTCGTGTTCCTCCCCGGCATGAACCAGCAGCCCAGGTCGCTCTTGTCCGGCCCGCTCGCGATCATTGAAGACGCTGACGGTCGGGTCCAAATGGCGGTCAGGGATTCTATGAGCCCGGTCTATGATGAGCTGTGGGAACGAGAGCATGAGGAACTCCTGCGCGAGCACCAGCGGCTGTTCTATGTCGCGATGACGCGGGCGCGGGACCATCTGGTAATGATCGGGACACTGTACGACGGCAAGGCACCGATAAAGCAGAACACCTGGCTTGACTACCTGCACCGGACTATTCCGATGTCCCCGGCGAACGGCGATGACGGCGAGCCACGTATCTTGAACTATGCCTGTCCCGCATGGCAGGCACAAATAATCCCAGCAACAGCACGGACCGGCAAGCCCTCCCCGCGGCAGGAAATGAAGAGAGGACACGAAATCGATGTGAAAGCCGTTCTGGATAATATCTCCCCTCTCCCAAGGTCAGAATCTCCTGAGTGGAAGAAAGCGACGGATTTTATCGCACAGGATAAAGAGGATTCGATGGAGGAACTCGTCATCCAAGGTGAGACCCTCACCATATCACCACTCACGAGAGGAAGCGTACTTCACCGCTGTCTTGAGGAGTTCACAAAGACTGGCGAGTACGATCTCGATCGGATTATCACGGAATATCCTGATTTCCTGGCCTTTGATAGCGAGACAAGGCAATCGTTTATAGCAAATGCCAACTCGGTTTTGCGCGCTGTATCAAGCAAGGAAGAGTTCCAATGGATATTCGAGCGCCATGCCGACGCGTACTCTGAGCTCCCCTTCCTGCATAAAAGAGACCAGGTGCTTGTAAGCGGTATCATAGACCGGGTGGTGATTAAAGAAGGAAAAGGGTTCGTGATCGATTACAAGGCCATTCTCATCGAGAATAACACCGCACTTGCTTCCTGGAAGGACCACTACCGGCCGCAGATACAGATATACTGCGAAGCGGTAAAGAAGATCTTCGGCCTCCGAAGCGTTGAGGGTTTTCTCCTTTTCCTCGACAGCGCTCTTCTAGAGCTGACTACCAAAGTATAAGAAACAGATCTCCATCCTCCCGGTGTTTCAAAAAACCGTAGTATAATTTAATCAAGCTGTGGGCTTCGTATCCGCAAAAAATAATCTTTTCTGGTTCATTGGTGTCAAAAAATATGTCCCTGGAATTTCACCAGGCGGAAGCGACGAGCTTTACAGCCCAACTTTTTTTCAAGGAGGCCAACAATGAAGCTTCATAAGAAACATGTTGTACACTTACGTGGGGTTCTTGCACTGGTACTTGCGCTCATGCTGACAACGGGCTTATCTCTGACCGGCAGTGCCTATGCCAAAGACAAGGTCGTATCTCAGGAATCCAGCAAACTACTAGGCAATTTGAGCAATGCTTTAGCCGAGGTTGCCGAGGTTGCGAGGCCGGCGGTCGTGAATATATCCACAACATCAACAGTAACCATGGAAGAGAATCCCATGTTCAATGATCCTTTTTTCAGGCACTTCTTCGGTGACCAATTTGACCATGGCCAGAAGCGTAAATTCAAGTCATCCGCTCTTGGATCGGGGGTCATCATTTCAGCGGACGGCGTCATCCTGACAAACAACCATGTGGTAAAGGGCGCGGACGAGATCAAGGTGATCCTCTACGATAAGAGAGAATTCAAAGGGAAAATCGTCGGTACTGATCCAAGAACGGATCTTGCAGTCGTCAAGATCCAAGCAAAGGACCTGCCGACTATCAAAATCGGAGACTCCGGCAAGCTGAAGACAGGCGATGTCGTGCTCGCCATTGGGAACCCCTTTGGACTGAACCAGACCATCACCATGGGCATCGTGAGCGCCGTGGGGAGGTCGAACATCGGTCTCGCCGACTTTGAGGACTTCATCCAGACCGATGCAGCGATCAACCCAGGGAACTCGGGCGGCGCGCTGGTCAACACCGATGGCGAACTCGTGGGCATCAACACAGCCATTTTTTCTACGAGTGGCGGCTATATGGGGATCGGGTTCGCAATACCGTCTAACATGGCCCGGTCCGTAATGGACAGCATCATCAAGCACGGCAAGGTCATCCGCGGCTGGCTCGGTGTAAGCATCCAGAATCTCACGCCGGAACTCGCCAAGTCCCTCAGCATGAAAGAGACGGCGGGCGCCCTGGTTAGCGGCGTGGAGAAGGACAGCCCCGCAGACAAGGCAGGGATGAAACGGGGAGACCTCATCATTCAGTTCGACGGCAAGAAAGTCGAAGATTCGACGGGACTCAGGAACATGGTTGCAGGCTCCGGACCGGGCACCAAGTCTGAGATCAAGATCGTCAGAGACCAGAAAGAACAGACCCTGACGGTCACTCTTGGGGAATTCCAGGAGAAAAAAACCGCGAAAAAGATCGAGTACGAGAATGCCCTGAAGGGGATCACGGTCCAGGAACTGACGCCCTCCATTCGGGACAGGATGGGGATACCGGAGAACGTGAACGGCGTTATCATCGCGAATATCAGCGAGGACAGCCCCGCACAGGAAACCCTCCAGATCCATGACGTTATCATGGAAGTGAACCGGAAGGCAATAACGAACATCAGCGATTATGAGCAGACCGTTTCGAAGATCGGCGAAAAGGATAGCGTGCTCCTGCTCATTTACCGGGAAGGAGCGTCCATCTACATAACAATCAAGCCGTGACGCGCACGGCGTGCGCGGTCGTTTACAGCTCAAAGCGAACCGCACCTGCGGTATAATATAAGCAGGACTAGGGAGTGTTCCTCGCCTCGCTTTTAGGATGGCGTTTATTCAAGGAGGTGAGTAGAATGTGGTTAAGGATATCGCCTGATATGGATTTCTACCTGGATATGGATCTCCAGGGAGCAACCGATAGAACACGTGATTATGACGTCCAGGAATACGAGAAAGTGGTCTATGATGCATTCGTGGAACGGCTCAAAAAAGCATTCCCCGAAGGAGATTTCAAGATCTACAACTTTGAGTTCGGCACTGCACGGGAGAAACTTTTAAAGACCGCATAACACGGAATAGACCAGGTCGGGCGTTCGTAAAGTAAGGCCGAGGCCTCCTGCACACCGAAAAAAGGAGGATTCTCGGCCATTTTTTTAGCGACAATGTTCTTCGGTCCTAGCGAGCGCTTTTACCGGAACTGCTCAGTCAACTGACAATCACGTGGGGAGAAACCCATGACGAGTAGTGTAAGCAACGAAAACGTCCCTTGGGAAGGTGACGTACCCTCTCATCGGAAAGAACAGTTCGCCGAGGTTTTTGTCTTCCTTTTTCTCATCGTCCCCTCCTTGATCCTTTCATTTTTCGTAGTGAAACAAGGCGGCATGAACTTCGTGCTCATCGCCCTCTCCAGCATTCTGCGCGATCTTGCCCTAGTAAGCCTGATACTTTTTTTCCTCTGGCGTAACGGCGAACCACTCATCGTGATCGGCTGGAAATTTAACAACGCCGGGAAAGAAGCTATCTTGGGCATCTGGCTCTTCATCCCCTTCTTTTTCGGCGCCGGATTGCTCGAAACCGGCCTGCGCACGGCCGGTTTCACCGCTCCGGCGACCCCGCTGCCGTCACTGATCTCCGACAAGAATACCATGGAGTTTCTGCTGGCTGCTGTCCTAGTCTTCGTCGTGGCCCTGGCAGAGGAAACGATCTTCCGTGGTTATCTCATCCTTCGCTTCAAGAATGTAACGACAAGCACTGCTGCGGCTGTTATGCTATC
>DATJZV010000157.1:0-42721 GCA_035498715.1 Nitrospirota bacterium | reverse complement strand
AACAGATTCGGCCATTATTTCAAATATATCAAAGAAGTGAACGTTTGTCCACTACTTATTGAGGTCAGCACGACTCTGGCTGCTTCAGAACCACCGCCTTATATCACCGCCCTGAAGTGACGGGGTTTTACGGCGCAAATTGATAAAAGTATCATAATTTGCGTTATCGTGGAATTGAGGGGCAATCTTTAATGTAACCTCTCGCAAAAAATACCTGGCTGAAGAAGCAGCTCCCGGGAGGTAGATAGTCGGTCCGTGATAATGGTTTCATTGCCCTTCAACTTTCCTATTCAACCACAGTAACGGCGATCCCGCTTCCCTGGTTGATGATCCTGCTCGCAACGCTGCCGATCAGAGTGTGCTTTCCTTCGGCCGCACCACGGCGGCCTACGATGATCGTGTTATACCCGCCGTCCCTTGCCTCCTCCAGGATGCTTTGTGCGACGTCAGTAGAATCCGATATGGACTTCGTCTGTATCTGCTGTGCCTTGATCCCCATTCCGATCAGCACCTCGATGGCCATGCGGAACATGGGTTCCATCTTTGACTTCCGGTCTTCCAGCCACTTATCCACGACCTTCTTCCTCTCTGCTTTCTCCTGTTCCGAGAGGATATGCCCCTCATCCCAGAATATGGCCGGAAGGTTTGGAAGCACATGGACCAGAGTGATCCGGAGGTCGCCGATCCCCGAGAACTGTTGCCCTGCGTACTCTACTGCTTTCATCGCATTCTTTGAATCATCAATGGCAATGAGCATGTTTTTCATGAATTTCCTCCCGAGCTAAAATAATTAACGATCAACCATAGAGGAAGCGACAGCATCGTTGTCTCTCATCGTGATCGAGTGTAGGACTCCTCTCTGAAAAAGATAATATAATTCATGTGAAAAGGCAAGGTCTCGGAATAAAAAAAGAGGGAAAAACAAGATTATCCATTATTAAGGAACGATCTCATCCAGGATTGCCCGCACGAACTGCTCGGCAATCCGACCGTTCCTGCCGCCCGCGCCGAGGGCCCACTGGGTCGCCATATGCTCAAGCTTTCTCTTGTCCATCCGGACACCGTATTTGGCTGCATAGGAGGCGACAATCTCGAGAAAGATATCCTGGGAAAAGTGATAAAAGCCGAAACGGAGCCCGAACCGGTCCACGAGCGAGACTTTCTCCTCAACCGTGTCTGAGGGCCGGACCTCATCGTTGTCGTTGTCCGAGAACCTCGTGGTGATCAGGTGCTTGCGGTTTGATGTGGCGTAGAACAGAACGTTCTCGGGAATCTCCTCCAACCCGCCGTCCATGATCGTCTTCATCTCCTTGTAATCGGTCTGACTCTCTTCGAAAGACAGGTCATCAATGAATAGGATGAACCGAAAGGGCTTGCCCCGCTCAATGATGTCATACATCTCCTGGATAGTGAGGATATCGTGCTTGTAAATCTGGATCATCCGGAGCGGCGTTCCATCGAAGACCGTGAGGAGCGACTTCACAAGCGAAGACTTGCCAGTGCCGCGCTCGCCCCAAAGGAGTACATTGTTCGCCTTGCGGCCTTCGACGAAAGACTTCGTATTGTGGACAACATTTTTCTTGATGGACTCGATGCCGATCAGGTCGTCCTGGTCGATCTGGACCGGCCTTTGGATGGGTTTCAGCGTCATGCGGGTCCCGTCCCACATGAAGGCCTGATATTTCAGGAAATGCGACTCTACAGGCCCGCCGTCCACATAGCGGTCGAGGAGTTTATCGAGTTTGACCAGAAGTTGTCCGATCTTCGGCTTTTCCATTTTTCTGTTACCGTAGGGGTTCTAGCGTCGTTGCCTTCTTTCCCCCGTCTGCAGGCAAGTCGGATTCAGGGAACGGGTCAGCACGTACGCAGATGTTCCTGTACTTCACTCCATCGATATACACATCAAGGAGAGAGGAGCATCCTGATGGATCGTCTTTTATTTAAGTTTCCCGTCGACGAAGACGGCAACATGATCCCGTTCGCCGAACATTTTAATAGAGACGTTCTTTACCTCGACGGTCAGCCTTTTCCGCTTTTCGTCGTTGTCTCCATAGTGTATCGCTCCTGGGCACCAGGTGCTGTATGTCAACCTCTGCCCGGATGAAGGGTTTGACCATTTTATCATAGATTCCGCAGGAAAGCGGGCTCGCGATCCTGCCGACATCAGCACGAACCATTGACGGCAGCATGAGGAGCGCGAGCAGCAGGACTAGCAGATATTCATCAAGCTCCTCATTGGCTAAGCGCGGGGAGATGCCGCAGACCCGGCGAATACCAAAGAAAAAGGGGATGACTTTTCATCATCCCCCGCAATGACCAAATCGGCCTTACCGAGCTTTCACCGGTTCATAGGTGCAGAAAGGCTCGGCCGCGAGATAATCGCCGGAGATGGCGAATGCCCGAGCGCGGCAGCCGCCGCAGACCCTGCGGTACTCGCAGATACCGCACTTGCCGTGGTAGTGGTCAAGGTCGCGCATCTCCTTGAAGAGCTGTGAGGTGTTCCATATCTTTGAGAAGGGCTCTTTTTTGACGTCGCCAGCCTCTTCCTCGAGGAATCCGCAGATCTGCACTTTGCCTACGTGCGACACGAAGGCGAAGCTCTGGCCGCCCATGCAGCCTTTTGTCATCGCATCGAAGCCGTGAGACTCCGGCGTGACGGTCTTGCCTTTCTCCTTTTCGCCCTGCCGGAAGATTCGGTAGTAATGCGGTGCACAGGTGGGCTTGAACTGGATCGGCACCTTGTCGCGCATCTCATAGAACCACTTAAGCGTACTCTCGTATTCCTCGGGCGGGATCTCCTGGTCTGCGAGTTCTTTGCCGCGTCCGGTGGGGACGAGCAGGAACGGATGATAGGCAACGGCACCCAGCTTGATCACCATCTCGAGGAGCTTCGGCAGGTCTTTGACATTGTGCTTCGTGATAGTCGTATTCACCTGGAATTCCAACCCGACCTTCTTGAAGTTCTCGATGGCTTTCATCACGCCCTCAAAGGCTCCTTCCACTCGACGGAAGGCATTATGGCTTTCGGCGGTCAGTCCGTCGATGGATAGCGATACCCGCATGATGCCTGAGTCCTTTATCTTCTGGGCAAGCTCTTCGGTCACGAGCAGGCCACAGGGCGCCATTACCATGCGTAGGCCGAGCTTCGTGCCGTACCTGGCGATGTCGTAGATATCGGGCCGCATCATGGGCTCACCGCCCGTAAGGATGATAATGGGATCGCTGAAGGACTTAACGTCGTCGAGGAACCTGAGGCACTCCTCGGTCGTGAGCTCTCCCGGGTACGGGCCGTATTTGGCCGCAGCTCGGCAGTGGACGCAGTTCAGAACGCAACTGCGCGTTACCTCCCAGGCTATCAGACGGGGGAGATATTTCTTTTCTGCTCCCGCGCCACCGGGATGGCCGTGGGGGGCTTTCGTTGCCTGCGGATGGGACATAGGGACTCCTTTGTTGGAAATTGGAAGTTGAAGCTTGTAAACTAAAAAAGTTAATCAGACTCCTTACTGTTTGCCAGTTTCCGGTCTGGACCTTTAAAGAACGCGTTTAAGCGTACCGACATATTAACCAATCAGAACGGAATAGTAAAGACCAAATTCGGTGCATAACCGGATCAGCCAGTGGGCCTAAAGAGTTTTTGCAGGTCTGAAAGGGTCTCGATGATGTAGTCAGGTCCGGCACTCCTAAGCTCTTCTTCGGACCGGAAGCCGTAGGTCACGGAACAGGTTATGATGCCGGCAGCCTTTCCCGCACGCACGTCCGTGGTCCCATCGCCCACAATCACGGTCTGTTCCTTCGAAACCCCGAACGTTGACATGATCTTCCGCACTGAATCCGGAGCTGGCTTGAGCGGCAGGCCGGAATCAGCACCGATGATCATCTTAAAATATCCCGCAATGCCAAGCCGTTCAAGCAGTGGTCCGATAAATTCCATCGTCTTATTGCTGATCACTGCCATCGGCAAAGCTTTAAAGTGCCCAAGCGCCTCCAGCACGGCGGGATAGAGTAAAGAGTGAACAACGAGGTTACGGCGGTGGTGATCCTTGTAAACAGCCACAGCCTCATCAATGCGCTCCGCTCTGCCGCCGAGAGAACGAATGAGCAGGGCTTCGACCCCGTCACCTACATACTTCCTGACGGCATCCTGGGAAATGGGGGGCTTGTCGAGATGCGTGAGGGTGTGGTTCACGGAAGCGGTAATGTCTTCGAGGGTGTTCACCAACGTGCCGTCGAGATCAAATATGAGAAGTCCGATGGGTTGCATAGTAAATTGAAAAAGCGCAATATACGAATGCTTCAATTCTGAACAAACTCGAAGAATCAAAAAGGAGTGACGGTTTCGACATTCATAGTTTGAAAATCATTGCGAATTGAGGATATGGACACACTATTTTTATATAGCCGTTATGCCCAAGTATCTCATTGGATTATCCGAGGCAAACTGAAACGCCCGCGCGGAAGGAACACCGAGTGAGATCAGGTTCTTCACGGCATCCTTGAGGCTAATGCCACTTCCCAGAAGGATTCCCCCTGCACCGCGTATGGGTCCGTTCCCCCAGCCAGACCCTTTAACCGAATCTGAAATGAGGACGATCTTGTCCGGCGATTTCATGTCGAGGAGCATTTTGAGACTCTGCGGATGGAGGTGTGCCATGTCCGCGATGACTTCAACATAAACGTCCTCGTCCATAAGCCCAAACCCGGCAAGTCCGGGTTCACGGTGATGGAACCCCCGCATGGCGTTGAATACATGGGTTATGCCCGTGGCCCCAGCGCGTTTTCCCTCCTCTGCCTGCTCGAACGTCGCGTCGCTGTGGCCCATGTGCACGAGGAAACCCATTTCCCTGCATACCTCGATCACCCGAAGCGCCCCGGGCAGCTCAGGGGCAATGGTAACAATCTTAATGATGTCCTCAAAATCCTCAACGAGACGGGTCAGCATTTCCACAGACGGCTCGGCAAAGCTCTGTCCGTCTAGAGACCCTGCCCTCTCCGGATTCAGGAAAGGACCTTCCAGATGCACTCCCAGGATGCGGGCCCCCTCCCGCTGTGCTGCTACGGCGCGCTGCACCGCCGCCATATTGTCGCGCATCGATTCAATGGAGCCTGGATAAATTGTGGGAAGCATGGCGGACGTGCCGCGCTCTCCGTGGATGTTCGCCATCTGGAGGATATCGTCCTGCCTCCTCGTGCGGGTATCATATGTGGCCGCTCCGTGTACATGAACATCAATGAGGAACCGCTTGTTACCGCTAACATATGCCATGACGGACTCCGATGTTTACACTGCCAATAAACGATGCAGAGACTGCGCCACTGCGAGACGATTGAAGCGTCTCCAACAAATAGTTGCCGCGTCCCCTCTATCAGAACCTGTCTGACTAAGTTATTTTCCCGCGCCGCGAGAAAAACTCGCTCAGAGCCAGCCGTACCACTGCCCCACGGTCCCACGACTGCTTTAACTCCTTGCTAATCTCCGCGGCGACCTCATCCAGAGCATCAAGATGCTCATCCTCAAGTAGAAGCGTGACCTCCACCAAGCCGTGATGTCCATGCCCCCCGTGTCCGTGTTCGTGTTGCTGGTGCGAACGATCGTGTCTGTCATTCATGGGAGCCCTCCCGATGTATATAATTATAGGACGCGCGACGCATTGAGAACAGCGCATGCAACATGGGGCCGCTCGCTGCTCAGAACAGCATCTTCATCACGACCGGCATCGTAAAGAACAACGCCACTGTCGATACGGTGATGCACATGGCGGCAAGCGGCACATCAAGGTCGAACTCATCCGCGATCACGAGCGACAGGACCATTACCGGCATCGCCCCCTCGATGGTTACTGCTTTGAGGGCCTCACCGGTTACGCCAAGCCACGAGCCCACCCACCAGGCAAGGACCGGGGCCGCGCCCAGTTTGAGCGCGAGCGCTGGAATTGCGATTGGCAGGCGCCTCAGGTCACTGAAATCAAGGGCAAGCCCGACCGTGAATGTCATGATGGGGATAACGGTCTTACCCATAAGCCCTGCAGTTTCCAGTACGATATCCGGAACCGTTATGCCACCAGCGTGGACAGCTATGCCGGCGGCTACGCCCCAAAGCGGCGGGAGCCTGAGTACGCGCCTAATAGCCGCGGCGAACGATACCTGGTCACCGCTGCCGTACTGCGCGGCAATGAAAACGCCGATCGTCAGAAGGATGGGCGTGGTCGCGAGCAGGTCATAGAGGATCGCGACATAGCCATGCTGCGCGCCGAGCATCTCGGTAATGACCGGCAGGCCGAGATAAGTCACGTTGCCGAAGGCCGCGGCGAGAATCATAACCCCGAATGAGGGGGGGGATATATTCTTAAACCATGGGAGCAGTTTGTAGACTGCAAATCCCGCTGCGATCCCCGCTACGGTGACAACGGCCGCTGTCAGCGGAACCGAGACAAAGCTCCTGTCGACATGAGCTCCTGCAACGAGCGTGAATGCAAGCGGTGGCAAGAAAAAATGCAGGACCGTAGCGCTCAGAGCATGCCGCGCCCGATGCCGATCAATGCCTCCGGGGTTGAAAAACCTCCAGATATATCCCGCAACTATGATCAGGCCGAATGAGTACAGGACCCTGTTGATACGGCGCTCCTTTTATTACATTATACCAACACATAGCAGGACGTCAAACCATGAAATAATGTTCTATTTTACCTATTTTTGTTAAAAGATACCAGCAAATGTTTCACACGGAGAATCCGGATAAAAGATACACCTTTGACAATCTCCTACAACTTGCTTATAATATTTTTGTTTTGCAGGGATCGGCATTCACGAGTAATAAAATTCACAGGGCGGAGGTGCAGACATGATGCAGGGGTGGATTGGATTGGTCGGTGCACTTATCATGGCGGCCGGACTTGGAGGAATTTTCTATCTTATCCTAAAGCAGAATATGACGATCGGGACCAAAACGATACAGTTCCTTGCAATAGCTTTCATACTCCCGCTCGTCCTCGTTCTCGGCATCATGAATATCCTCGGCAGGGAGACCATCGGAACGATCATCGGCACCGTTGTCGGGTACGTCCTTTCCGGGATCGGAAAAGAGTAAGACCCCCTATCGTCGCGAGTGATACTTGCTTCGGCAGACACCATACGGTCTGCCGTTTTTTATGCACTTCCTGCCGCTGTAGCTGGAGAAAATCAATCCGTCAACAACGGTTCCCCCGCCCGTCATGCTTCAAAAAAATGGTACCATATAGACTTGACATCCTCCCCGGCCTGAAGGTCGGGGATTTACGGCGCAAATTGTTAATGTTTTCAGCAGATTTTACATTACGGTTCAGCATTGAACGGGGGTTCAGCGAGTCTCACTATGTTCTTTGCCCAGTCTGCTGGAACTCAGGCATCACGATTATACTTTGGGAAGATGGCTCAGAGGATGTTTCTGAGTGCGCAACCTGCAGACAGAGGGACAGAATGATGGGTGAGTCCCAGGCGCAATAGCAATCATAGAATAATTCACGTATTTTTGTCCAGCCCCTCCTTCGGGATGAAGGGGATGGTCAGCATGCCCGGGATCGTCATGAGGCACACAATAATAAAAAACATCTTGTAGCCCACGGCTTGCTGAACGTACCCGCTAATGAATCCCGGGAGCATCATGCCAAGGGCCATAATACCCGTCGATATGGCATAGTGCGATGTTTTATATTTGCCGTTTGCCGAATACATAAGATAGACCGTAAACACGGTAAAACCGACTCCATAGCCGAACTGCTCAAGCGCCACGAGTGGATAGATGAGATCACTGCCGGGCTGTGCATAGGCCATGTAGACAAAAAAAAGGTCGGGGATATGCATGGCTAGCACCATAGGCCAAATGCACCGCTTGAACCCAAACCTTGATATCAGCCACCCCCCCAGTACCCCTCCGATGACGAGCGAGAGAATTCCCACCGTCCCGTAGACCAGGCCCACCTGCTTCGTCGTCAGTTCCAGCCCTCCGGAGCTCTTCGGATCAAGCAAAAAGGGAGAAACCAGCTTGATGAGCATGGCCTCGCCCAGCCGGTAGAGCAGTATGAACGCAAGCATAACGCCGATTTTCTTCTGAACGAAGTAGGACCGGATGACCTCGCCGAAGGAAGCATGATCAGCTGTCTCTTGTACTGAACGCCTCCTGTCAGCAGCCGGGACGGGTAGTGTGACCGTATGGTACACAAAGGCCAGCGCGAATATAAGCGCTGAGATGGAGATGACCGCGGTCCAGCTCATGGCGATGTTTCTGGTGGACGCCTCAAGCATACCGGCCAGGTATACGAGCACACCAGAACCGAAGATCATCGCCAGCCGGTAGAAAGCGGCCCTGATCCCGACGAACAGCGCCTGCTCCTTTTCGGTGAGCGCGATCATATAAAATCCATCGGTAGAGATATCGTAGGTCGCTGAAATGAACGCTCCGATTAATAATGCCGATAGGGATAGGGGGAAAAAGACATCCGTTTTGAGCGAGAACGCGAGAAAAAACATGCAGACGCTCATGGCGAGCTGCATGGATAGGATCCAAGTCCTCTTGGTCGAATAGATGTCCACGAGTGGGCCCCAGAACATCTTGATTACCCACGGCAGGTAGAGGAAGCTGGTCCAGAACGCAATGTCGGCGTTGGCAATCCCCATCCGCTTGTACAAGATGACGGACACCGTGTTGATGATGACGTAGGGCAGGCCTTCGGCAAAATAGAGCGTTGGCAGAAATATCCATGGATTTCTGGACGCCGCAGGCGATTGCATCATGCGGGTAAGACTATCAGATTGCCCGCTAAACATCCAGAAAAAAAATACGGCAGTGCGATGTTCCTGCCTTGCAGATCATCAAGATTCATCAATTTCATTTTCATTGCGGGGAAGGTCATGTCGTACGATCTTCGGACCTGAAAAAATGAGATTGCTGAGTTTATCGCGAGCGACCAAGCCGGGATTCCCTTTGGCCCGCAACACCAAAAGGGGATATGGTTCCTCTCTTACTTCCCTTCCTCTTTCACCAGATCGAGCGTCTTCTTGGCGTCCGGTATTAGGGCACTGTTAGGATATTGTTTCATGAACTCTGCGAGTTCCTTGATTGCACCCGTTCGGTCGCCCTTTTCCACCGCATTGATTGCCAATTTGAACTTCGTGAGCTCCTCTTCGGTCACCGCGTCGTCGTCCTTTTTCCCTTTCCAATAGAGCTTGGGCTGGGTGTCATCCTTCGCGCCGTGACCCCCGGCAACCATTATGCTTACCGGGACAGATGTCCTCGGCACGATCTGCTCGAGCTTCTTCTGAAGCCCCTTCAGCCACTCTGAGATGCTGGGGCCAGCCTGCTCCTGCGCAAGAGCCGTGATGACAGAGAAACAAAAAAGAATGACGAGAATAACTATCTTTCTCAATATGACGACTCCTTATTTGAATTGCGGAGTGCGGAATGAAGATTGAGCCTGAAATCGTCGTACTGCATAATTTTTATTTGTAATTCCTAATCAACGATCCGAAATGATCTATTTCACCGCTCCCAAGCTCACCGCAAGATCTCTGTACTGATGTACCACCCGTGGGTCGAGAGCAAGCGCCTTCCCGAACCACTGGTTCGCATCTTCCTTCTTGCCCATCTGTAAAAAGATGCGGGACAGGTTCACCATGACCCCAGGGTCCGTACTGGACATTTTGAGCGCCGCCTCGTATGCCTGGCGCGCATCGTCCAGCCTGCCTTGCAGGTAGTTGATGTTTCCGACGTTGTTGAGGGCTGCGGCGTTATCCTTGTCAACAGCAAGCATTTTCTGGAACTGCTCGAGCGCCTCGGCATAGAAGCCATTCTCGCCGTATGCTATACCAAGTTGGCTCAGCGCGTTCAAATCGGCCGGATTTTTCTTGAGTGATTCGATAAGTGACTCCGAAAGATTGGCGAGCCGCTGCGCAGCGAGTGCCTGAAGCTCTCCCTTGTATTTTACCTCGATCTCCTCGCTCGAGACCTTGGCCGCCTTTCCATCCGCGGCTGGCAGTGCTACCGGCTTGAACTGCTCCCATGCCTTATGGATGCTGATTATCTCCGTCTTTCCCTTTGCCGACCAGTCACGGTACTCTTCGGCGCCTTTCTGCCATGCCCGCGTGAATGATGAGCCAACCATGGTCATCTCGAGCGGTATCCAGGCGGTTCCCTGGTACAGGACCAGAAGTTCGTCGGGGAACCCGAGCAAACTCCTCTCTTTCTCGGCGATCCCGGTATTGAACATGACGAAGATATGACCTGGCACGTCCACGAGGGCAGTTTCGATCCCGATGTTTTCCTGGGTGGCGGCGAACATCATCGAAAGATCGTCGCAGTCCCCGCTCTTTCTCGTGAGCACGTCGCGTGGATACTGAGTGTAATCCACGATTGCGGTGTTTTCGGAAAATTCCTGGAACGGCGTCAGGTCCACGATATAGGAGACTCCAAGGACGCCGAGGGCATCAAAGATGGCCCGCGCATACACGATCGACTTGGGCAAATTGGGATACGTGTCCACATACGGCTGGATCACCGCCCTGGTGAAATCCGTCACGAACGGGTCTTTGGCCGTCACGAACGAACCTACTTTTGCCTTCTGGTCCCATCGTATCGCGCGCCGTTCGTACAGCGTCACCGGAAAGCTCCGCGTTACGGTCGTGGGCTCTCCCGATACATAATAGGTAAGCGCGATCTCGCTCTGAAGAGAGGTATTCTCGGTCACGTCGAGGATCTTGTAATTAATGACCGGTTTGAGCTGCACCTCTAAACGCTGTTTCGGAGCGATCTCTGCGATATCGATCTCCTCGGGAAAATCCATGAAACCCTTAATGGCAAAGCCAAGCTTCACCTTGGTATAGGCCTGTTCGGTATTATTCGTGATCACGACCTTCCCCAAAGGGTGCGATTCGTAATACTTATACGCTGCCGCAAAGATCTCGTTGATCTCGATTCGACTGATCTCGATTGGCGGTTCAGAGAGGGGCGCCTTCAGCGTCGAGGCGACCATCACGTCGCTTGGGTGGCTCTCGTCACCCTCTTTCCCCACTGCCGTGACCTGATAGTAAAAGCGCATTTCATCGGGGAGCGGGCTGTCCACAAAAACAGTTCTTTCTGTCCTGATCACAAGCTCGAAATCCGTTTTCAAATCCTTCGTACGGTACACGCGGTAATGGCTCACGAATGGCTCGGCGTTAGGGAGCCAGGAGAGCGTAATTTCCTTCTCCGACGGCTCTATGTGCACCTTTTTCGGTTGTGCGGGAACAAGCTTTGGCGTCACAGCAGTGACGGATTCGGACGCCGCACTCTCATTGCCTTCTTTCGCCTTGCTCGCTACGCGGTAGAGGAAGGTACGGTTGCTCGGGAGGTTCCTGTCGATATAGAACGGTTCTGATGGTGTTCCAATGAGCTTGAACTCACTGGATGGTGAGTCGGCACGGTATACTTTATAATGCTCAAGGAATGTCTCGGTGTTCGTCTGCCAGGTCAGCTGGATTTCGTTCGCCCTCGCCTGTACCGTAAGGCCCTGAGGCACCGCCGGAGAATAGCGGAGCCAAAAGACTTGCACCCTGCCGTTGCCGCGGTCTCCCACATAGAGCCTGACGTCCGCCTCAATGGCCAGCCCCTGGGGCGACCGGAACTCCCCAGGCCACCTGCCTTCGCTTCCAAACTTTCTTAGAAATTTTCCACGGTTATCGAACACCTGGACGCGCGCATTGCCCGCATCGAGAACAAAGAGCTCCCCGTCCGGAGAAACAAGGACATCCGAAGGCGCGTTGAATTCGCCGTCCTCTTTTCCGGTCTTGCCCATTTCCCATACGAGAGCGCCGTTGCTGTCGTATTTTGAGATCCGGTCGTTTCCGCGGTCTGCTACGTAAACAAACTCCGAGCCATCCAATGCTAAACTTACGGGCTCACTGAATTGCCCTCGGTGCTTCCCCCCTTTGCCGAAGGTGCCGAGGAACAATCCTTTGGCATTGAATACCTGCACTCGCTTATTGCCTGTGTCGACAACGTAGATGGTGCCTTTGGAGCTGATTGCAACACCCGACGGTGAGCGGAATTCCCCCTCGCCTGAACCCGATTTCCCGATCACGTGGAGCAGACTGCCCTGGGAACTGAATTTCTGCAGCCTGTCATTGCCGGTATCGGCTACCCAGAAATTTCCTGCTCCATCCACGGCCAATCCACGAGGGTTCTTGAGCAATGCGGGATCGCTGCCGCGGGAGCCGATTGTGCGACCACCGTGAACTCCGACAGCGGTAATCGAATCGCCTACGAGGGCCCATACCCGCTTACCCGCGGCAAGGGCGTTCACCTCGCCCGGGATGTCCTTCACGAGTTCAACCGTCGGCAACGGGGACGCCGGCACAAGCGGCTGGTCGCCACCGTGCTCACATGCGAATATTTGAAGCGTGTTCTTCCCGGCATCGAGCAGGAAGATATTACCATCAGGGTCAACGTCTATCCCAGCGGCCTCTCGGAACTGGCCTGGACCGTCACCTTCGGAACCCAGGGAGCCAAGCAGCCTGCCCTCAGCATTAAATTTCTTAAGCTTATAGTTTCCCGTGTCTACCACGAAAATGCTTCCGCGGTTGTCCACGGCGAGTCCTTGCGGTTTATTAAATCCTTCAGTACCCTTACCCCGGGAGCCAAACTTATCGAGTTGCGCTCCTGCAGGGTCGAATATGCGGACATTATTGTCGTCGGCATCAAGCACATAGACCCTGTTCTGCACATCCAACGCCACCGCCACCGGCGACTTCATCTCGTCCTTTTTGGTCTTCATCGCGATCTGTCCGATGAAGACACCGTCGTAGGTGAGTAATTGCACACGGCTGTTTCCCGTATCGGCGACACACAAGATCCCCCGGCGAACGGCAATCCCCAAAGGACTGTCGAATTCCCGCGGTCCGCTGCCCTTGCCGCCAATGCTCCTGACCCATTTCCCCTTGGCATCAAACACCTGTATCCGGCCGTTGCCCGTATCCGAGACATACACTTTGCCTTGTTCATCGACAGCGATGCCTGCAGGCGATTTGAACTGCCCAAGCTTATCACCCTTCAGGCCCCACGCGAGCACCATCTTGCCGCTCATATCAAGCACAACAACCCGATGAGCATCGGTATCGGCGATATAAATTTTTTCCTCGGAAAGGGCCATTGCTCTAGGTGAGTTCAACAGATGTTCCTTGGCTTTTTTACCGGAATCACCGATTTCTCGAACGAACTCGATCTGCTGGTAGGCGGATGCCGTCGATGCGATCAAGATCCCTACCATGAAAAAAAGTGGGCCGAGATGGCCACGTGTTGCCATGAAGATCATCCTCCGAAACTGCCAATGATATGAGGATAAGAGACAAAACAGTGTATCAAACCATAGCACAAAAAATAGCCGTTAACGAATAAATAAATGAAGGCCAGAATCCAGTTCGTAGTTTTTACGTGATAATAAAGTATAGCACACCCTGCCACGTAAGCCATCTAAATCATGAGTAAACAGTTTTTTGTAGTTAATGTTTTCGCCGTGATTCACCCTACGTTCAGCGGTTTGACTTTTTTGCTCTCTTTATGATATGGTTTAGAAAATTTCACTAATTTAATTCAAGGCAAAACGCATGCAAACAAAAAACTCGGCACTCATCCTTGTAGCGATCATGCTACTTCTCTCGATAGGTGCCCCGAAGAGTCTCCTGGCGGCAACGGTCACCCTGAACGTTCCTCACGATTTTTCAACTATTCAGGCAGCAATAGACAACGCGGCGAGTCTGGCTTCTACAAATACCGGTACCACGTACTCGGTGCTTGTAGAACCGGGGACCTATCCCGGTGGAATTTTGTTAAGAAGCGGCATTTCCATTGCAGGCAGGGAAACCGCAAGGACAATCATCAGTGGAGGAGGAACCGGGACTGCGGTGACTGCGGCTAGCATAACCGGCATAGTAACGTTCAGCAATTTTACGATTACTACCGCTACAACAGGGATTCAGGTTACCGGGAATTCGACACTCAAAATCACGAATAACGTATTCACGGTAGGAACCGGCGGTACTGCCATTCAAATTCAGGGTTCTCCTAATGTAGCTGTCACTAACAATACTTTTTATCAAAACGCGACCGCTGTCACACGAGATTCGGACACCATACTAATTGTCAACAACATCTTTTCAAACAATACGACGAACATTAGCCAAAGCGGTTCGCTTTCACAGTCGGGCATTGATTTCAACTGTTTCAATCCGCCTCCTTCCGTTACCGAGCCAGTCGGTACAAACTCCATTCCGAATACCCTAGTCACGAACCCGGATCCCCTCTTCGTGGACCCCTCATCGGCAATAAGTGATTTTCATTTACAGCAGGGGTCTCCTTGCATCGATGCGGGTACGAATATAAATGGGCTGGACAGTTTTAACGGCTCAGTGAGCGATATCGGGGCGTATGGCGGACCGGGTTCCGATACAATTCCGTTTCCAGTAGGCATCCAGGCAGCCACTGTGGCGTCGGCATCATCTATAGCGCTCAGCTGGACATCGAACAACTCCTACCTGGTGACCAATACCGTTATGCCGGGAGGGTACAACATCTACTACAGCTTGAACGCTTCTGGTGCGCCCTATCAAACGAAGTCGAGCATTGCGAGCACCATTACGAGCACGATCATCAGCGGATTAACATCCACCAATGCGGCACCCACTGCCCCAGTGCTTTCCCCTCCCTCACCGGCGAACGCAAGCCTTATACTCTCGTGGTCTCCCGTCAGTGGCGCGACCAGTTACAATGTTCACTATGGTATCGCATCGACGAGTGAGAATCTTCTTAATGTGGGAAATGTAACGTCCTTTGTTCTGTCCGGGCTCACGAATGGGCAACCATATAAAGTGGCGGTCTCTGCCGTCACTCAATCGACTTATTTCATTGCGGTCACGGCAGTTGACAACACGGGCTCGGCTTCCTTGCCCGGAGTGGATCATGAGAGCACTTATTCTCAAGAAGCGTCCGTTCCTCTAGGACCGGTGCTGGAGAGTGGTTTGTCGAACGAAGTCTCGGATTTCCCCGAATCTATAGCACCGTATCCAAACCTGCCGAACCAAGGCTGTTTCATTGCAACGGCTGCATACGGTTTCTATTCTGCGCCACAAGTGCAAGTATTGCGCGAGTTTCGCGACCGATATCTCATGACCAATTCCTCTGGCAGGGCATTTGTCCACTGGTATTATCAGTACGGACCGACCGGCGCAGCTTTTTTAAACGCCCATCCATGGCTCAAGCCCGCAGTACGGGCAGCGCTCATGCCGGCAGTAGGGGGTGCGCTATTCCTTACGAGGACATCTTTACTCATTAAGTTGACTGTTCTTCTATCAGTCGGGTTCCTTTGGGGATGGCTGCGGTCCAGAAAGAAATTCCTACATTCCGGAGGCATGCGTTGAAAAAAATTGTCTTGGTGTTGATCCTGTCCCTCTTGCCGACAACTGCTCTTGCAGAAGACGCCCCCGAACGGCCACATTGGTCCCTAGAGTTAAAGGGTGGCGAATTTATCCCTGATGTTGAGAACTGGTCTGCATATTATGGCAGGAGATATACGAGCGAGTACGGGGGTTCGTTGGCATACAAGATCAAGAGGAGGCTGGAAGTCGGCATAGAAGGCATGTATCTCAAGGATAACGGCCAGGGTTTCGCTCCGATACACCAAACGATCACGGGCAACGTGAAATATGCGGCAGCGCCGTTAAATGTATTCATTCTGGTCCGCGGTCTATTCAGCGAGAAGCAGTGGCTCGTTCCCTACGTCGGCGGAGGATGGACCACAATGTTCTACAGGGAGGAGGTCCAGTCTCAGGAAGTGACGCGAGGTTCGACAAATGGTTATCATGGGAGAGCTGGACTTCAATTGTTGCTGGATGGCATTGATCAGGGCGCCTCGAATAGCATGTATCTCGACTACGGAGTGTTCCACACTTACTTATTCGTAGAGGCGGAGTATATACGCGCTATGGCAAACACCTCTCCGTCTGGCTCTGTCAATCTCGGTGGGACGAGTTGGCTTGCAGGATTATTATTTGAGTTTTAAGCTATTGACATGTATGATCAAAATCGTTCAGCAATAACAGTTACGAGGCCCGCTTCGGTCACGTGGTTCGTCGTTAGTCTTTCATGACATTGACTCCACCGATACACGATACGGACTTTGTCGCGCCTTGACGCAACCGCGTTCTACATTCACACAATCTCCCCATCCCTGATCTCGATGACCCTCTCCGCCCGCTCCGCGTTCTCCCCGCTATGGGTCACCATGACAATCGTACGGCCTTCGGCATGCAAACCCTCGAGCATATCGAGCACTTTGTTCCCCGTCTTTGTGTCCAGATTCCCCGTGGGCTCATCGGCAAGGATAAGGGCGGGCTTGTTCACTATAGCGCGAGCGATTGCGACCCGCTCCTGCTCTCCGCCTGAAAGCTGGGATGGCAGACGCCCTCCCTTAGCATCCAGCCCGACCCGCGACAGCGCTTCACGCGCCAAGCGACGAGCGGCGCCGTTCAGCCCCGGTTGGATCGTGAGCGGCAGCATCACGTTTTCGAGCGCAGTAAGATAGGGAACAAGGTAGAAGGACTGGAACACAAACCCAAGATATTCCCGCCTGAAATTGGAAAGTCTGTTAGGCCCGAGACTGCCCAGATCGATACTGTCGATAGACACAACGCCTGAGGTCGCTTTACTTAATCCGCCGATAAGCGACAGGAGTGTGCTCTTGCCAGAACCTGACGGCCCCATGATGGCAATAAACTCGCCGGAGTTGATTCCGAGCGACACCTCTTTGAGAGCGTCATACTCTTCATCGCCGGCATGAAAAGTCTTAGTTACGTTAGAGATTTCTATGAATGACATGCCTACTCCTATAATGATCCATAAAGCAGAGAGTATTGAGCACGACGTTTGATCCCTTGGCACCTTACGCTCTACATTCTGCTCCTAAAGCGTCTTCAGTGCTTCAACCGGATCGAGCCGGCCGGCACGCACCGCCGGATAAACGCTCGCTGCAAGCCCGACAAGGACAGATGATACCAGCGCCCTCAGAGCCAGCGCCGGATCGAACACGAATGTCAGGTTGTAGGCGCTCATCAGATAGGGCGCGACGAACCGTGGGCTGATGACCCCGATGACGTACCCCGCGAATCCCGCTAGTAAGCTCACGATGAAGGCCTCCGTGAGGAGCACCAGGATAATATGGCCGGTTCGGAAACCGATGGCCCGGAACAGACCAATCTCCTGCACCCTCTCTTTGACCGAAGCCGTCATAGCGAAGAAAATTATCATGCCGGCCACAATGAGCAGGAGAGCCGAGATGCCGAGGGAGAATTTATGAAAATAATGCATGGCCTGCATCTTGAGTTCCACCGTTTCCTTGACTGCCACGGCACGAGCCCCGGGCAGAGTGCTGTTCAACTGCGCCACCATGTCCTCAATAGGACAACCGCTACAGAGAGCGGAAAGCTCAATAAGGCTTACGGCATTGCCCTTCTGAAAGTGCTGCTGGATCCATTTGATATCGGCGAAGATCAAACCGTCGTCCTGCGATCCTGTATTGTCGAGCACACCGGATACGCGCAGCGTCCCGCGACCGAGAACAATATCATCGCCGGGGGCTATATGCAGTCGGGCTGCGGCATCTTTGCCGATCAAGGCCTCTCCGTTGTCCCGCGGATTCATTCCCGCTGCCACCCGCCACCATTTCTTAAGCCGTTGTTCGGCATTGAAGTCTACACCGGCGACCAGGACCTTTGTTCCTTTCACCTCGGTCTGGACGAGCAATTTCGGTGCGATCGTACTGATGTTCTGTTTGTTCTTGATGGTGCGGATGCGGTCAATATCATTCATGGTGAGCTCACGGCCGCCCATATTCACCGCAGAAACCGTGAGACCGCCATAGGAGAGCGGCAAGCCTTCGGTAGCCGGCAATATGAGGATGTTCGCTCCGAACTCGTCGAGCGCGTGCATGACCTCCCGGTTCATGGCATCACCCACAGAAGTCATGGCGACGGCAGCGCCAATCCCGATTGCAAGCCCCGAGACAAGAAAGAAAGTCCGACCTTTTTTCCGGAGCAGGTTGTTCAGAGAAATGTCAATAAGCTTCATTCTTAAGACCCTTTGGATACGAATTGCACGAATGGATGTCTCGCTCTTCTTTTCTTCGTGTTATCAGACCCCTTCGCGACATGCTTGATAACCGTTTTTTGATCCTTCTCATTATTTTGACCGTTGCATTTCTCTTAGAAATACCGGGCACCATCCTCAAGGTCTTTTGTTTTCAAGACAATCGTCTGACCGTCCACCGACTTCTTGATCGGGATCGGATTGCACCCGCCGGTCGCCATGCCTATGTCGGTTGGCTTGAAGCCCATGCCGCAGTTGTTGCAGACCACGAGGTTACCCTCCTGCCGGTATCCCAGCTTGGCATGATTGCATGCCACGCACGCATCAAGGGCTGTTCGGATGCTCCCGTCCATGGCCTTCATAGCGAAAAAGGTAATGGTCTTCCCGCCGGCGGTATACGCGAAAAAGTGCGCGTTGCCGTCATCCAGGGTCTTGAGCGGGATGCGCACATCTGCGCCCTGTTCTGTTACAGGTAATGCATTCATCAGCCTCGCCGATGCCTCGCGGTGCGGTGGAAACATCGGATGCGCGCTCGTCCGTCTCGACATATAAAAACTATTTCCCAGCCAGACTACGACCACAGCAAGGACCAAGGCTCCCACGATTGCCACTGGTTTTTTCCACTGCCTTTCCTTAGTCAGCACGCGCGCCTTTTTCTCATCCAGCGAATCTCCGGCTCCCATGCTGTTGCCGCAGGCCTTACAATATTTTGCTTTCTCCTTCATCTCTTCACCGCATTTACTGCACTTGCTCATTTCTTATCTCCTTCCTTAGATCTCTGTAATATTCCCATCCTGGTATCGGAGGGAACCGATTATTTTATTGTCCTTCACGATATCAACCTGGATATGACAGCCGTAGCCGGTCAGCAGCGTAGTGACCGATTCAGGTCCGTATTTCGCATGCCAGAACCGAAGGCCGGCGTCTGCCGCTTTCCCCACGTCCGAATCAGATGGTTTGTTTACTGCTGCGCAGCCGTGTGCCCGGATACCCGACCTCTGCGACGCCTGCCCGTTTTCCGTGTTGCAGCAACCACACCCTGGTCCCTCTCCTTGCTCTGCCAGCGCAATCCGCACCGCAGCCCTTCCTGCAATATCATCGAGCCATCGCTTTATCGCGCTTTGCGCGGTAGGCTGATCAGCGCCCGGAGGCACGACCTTTACGGCAAGGAACTTGTCCGCCAAGAGACGGCGCACCAGAGCGTCCTTGAATGCGCGCAGGCTGCCATACTGTGAAACAACTTGCCTATTGAACGTCGCTTCATCGATACCTGAGGATGCTCGTGATTCGGTTGCAAACGTCTCGATTTCTTCCTCCGATACCGATATCCCTGACTTGCGCGCTTCCTGAATCACGATCCGTTGGGTAATAAGTTGATTGAGAAGTTGGTATCGGAGCTGGCTTGATGCCACCTCCTGCCTTCCCTGCGCGCGGGCAACAGCGGCATCAAGTTCGGAAAGCCTTATTTCCTCACCGTTCACCACGGCTGCTACTCCATTGGGCAAAAAGAACTTGTAGTAACCAATGCCTGCGGCAATCGCGATAACCGGCACGAAAAGGAGAGCAATGAAATATGCCTTGTGCTGTAACTGGGCCGTCTTCTGCAGAGTTACCTCTAGCGGTCTTCCGCACGCGGTACAGAAGAGCGCATCTGCATCGTTTTTTTGTTTGCAATCGGGGCAATGCACGGTCAAACCTCCACAGTCCGGCATCTTTTTGTCTTCGCTAGACTGCAAGATTTTTGCAATACCCTTGCCAGATCTGCAAGGCGTTATAAATCAAAGACATACCTGCACCATGCATGCTTACAGCACTGCTTCTCTGTGCCATTTGATACAAGGATGGTAGGAAATAAGACGATACGAAATCAGAAGCCCCGGGATGAAAGGACACCAGCGCGGGATGGTCTTCAATATAATTGGCAGATAAATTTATGTGCTCTGGTTAGGTGGTCACTCCCCCTGCCATATTCCTGGAGTACATCTGCAGACAATGCGAAAACGCCAGGGTTTTTTCCTTGATAACATAATTCTGTACGTTCGAATATTTGGCGATGTCGCGCATACATTCCCCGTGCGCCGCATCCCATCCGATTAGAGACTTTACACCTCTGAGGGTTTTTTCATGAAAAGCAGGTAAACCATAAGGACCGCGCTCTTTCCCCTCGCTCGAGCAGGCCCCGCAATCGTTCTATTCTTGCGGTAATCGCCCCGGGACCATCCGCATGCTACCCTTTACCAGCAAAACACCTTGTCGTGTGAGAATATATCCGCTACGAGCTTGTCGTAAGAAATTCCCCCTTTATAGAGCTCAATGGACTTCACCTGATGTCCGGACGCATGAACTTCGATAATCTTTTTTGTGCTTGCGTCCGGCATTGTTTTTAAAATGTGCAGGATCTTCACAATACGAAACCTCCTATCATGTTAGTATGGCACTACAATGTCATATTCAAGGAGCTTCTTCGCCATCTCCTCGAGGCTGATTGTCGTGTACCCGTTTTCGGGATTGTTGGAATATATCTTAAGGTCAAGATCGTTCACCAGTTCAAGAGGCTTAGCGATTTCTAGGTCGTCCTTTTCCAGTTTCCGATCCAGCACAAAGACCTCGATAGTGTCGTCAGCCAGCGTAAGCCCGCCCGATACGCGGAGCGCTTCGCCCTGCCTTTCTCTCACGATTACCGCTATTTTTTTCGTATCTCCCATAGAACTCTCCCATTGTTATCATATTCGTTAGAACACCAATACCCGTGTGCTGTCGTGCAGCATCCCGGCATTATTGTACTGACTGCCGTACGATATGCCATCCGTTTTGTCGTGAATCCCGATCCGCTCGCAACTATGATCGCAGCAGGACAGCTCCACACCAGGAACCTTGAGCAACTCCAGAAATTTCGGATCCCTAGTAAAACGCACGCCTTCGTCGGTTAGGAATATGACGACCGGATGCCCCGCAGCCCGCGCCGCCTTTGCTATTCCGGCGATATGCTCCAGGTTCTCATGCTTCGTAACCATCATCCCCAGCATCCCATTTGCCATAATATCACCTCCTCTCACGTAGAATTTAGCAAAAAAATGGGAAATCGAAACAATAACCGCTATTCACCGGCCAAGTTTGATTTCCTAACAATTGTTTTATCTCATTCTGGGCAAAAAAGAGAGCCGGGCAGCATTATCTTACCCGGCTCTGCGGATACGCGTCCTCAAACGTCCATATCTTTCATCGGTCTGATGAGTAGGAAATACACCATGACCCAGTTGCCAAGGATAATGAAGATGTTCGCTACCCAGCTTGAGACGGCCAAGGTGGACACACCCGTGAGGCTGTGGCCGATATTGCAGCCGCCGCCGATCTGCGCACCGATTCCCATAATGAACCCACCAAGGAGCACCTTCAAAAGCTCATCAGCAGGTGGAACCTTTAGCTTCACTTCATTCATAAACTTCCCGCTCAGATATGCACCGATCGGCACAGTCAGCACATATAAAGCGCTCCAGGACAGAGTCATGCCGAGAAGCTTCTTGGACTCTTCAGCTGGAACCTTAGAATCACCAAAGAGCACGCCGAGGAAAAACTCACGAACCGGTCCGGTAAAGGAGAGTCCGCGAGCTCTCCCTGTAAAATGGTTAGACGCCCAGAATGCGGCTATGGCGATAATTCCGACCAAAAGGCCAACGAGAGACCATGAGTATCCCTTTTTAGCCTTCTGGAATGGCTTGCCCTGGAAAACAAAAAAGAGAATAGGCGCTGCGATCACCGCTATAATGATCCACTTGTTGATACCGCTGATATTGTAGAGCGTCGGCACCTGATCCTCGCCAACGAACACTTGATACGATGTCAGAGCATCATAGACTGGTTTTAGGAAACCGAACCTCGTTATGGCGATGCCGAAGAAGAAGCCACCGACCGCCAGCACATAAGCGAGATTACCTTCCCCCACACGATACAGGATGCCGCTGCCGCACCCGCCCGCGAGCACGATGCCCATGCCGAAGATGAATCCACCGATGATGTTCGCAAAGGGTGCAAAACCCTGACGGTAAAGCGTTCCCGTGACCATCACCCCGGCCTCATTGGCGTATTGGAGCCAGCCCATATCCTCGATGAGATTCGCGCCGATCATCGCAACGACTACGGCGAGAAGGTATGCCCGGAGCATGGTGTAATCCTGAAAGAGCACTTCGCGAAACGCTGAGTTCACGCAGAACCGGCCACGCTGCAGAGCAAAGCCGAATGCGGCGCCGATAAGCAGGCCGGAGACAATAAATCCTAGTGTAGAAACCATTCTTCCCCCTCCTTAAGAGTTTTACCCCTGTGGTTTCTCGCAAATGGTTTTCGTACCCTGAATTTGTCGAGCTGTGATTAAGACTTCTTGATGTACAGTTCCCACATGCCTTTGTCTTCAATCTTCACGGCCTCGAAACCAAAGTTGTTCTTCTCGCAGTAGCGTGGGATGCTGTCCTCGGCCGATGCCGGGGCATCGCACAGAACTTTGAGCGTCTGACCGCTTGAAAGCTTTTCGAGCGCCTTTTTGGTCAGCAGAAGCGGATAGGGGCATACTCTCCCGAGAGTGTCCAGTGTCTGGGCCGGTGAATCAGTTTTGATTGACATGTCATTCCTCCTTAAGCGATATAAGAAAATTCGGGTCATTCGTGAAAACAACCCGTGATTAAACAAAACGGACGAGAAGCGGATGGCACAGTTTCAGCCTGGAGCATCACCTCCCCATTGAGTACGTTCGTAACCCCGCAGAACATGAGTTGTTACCGCAATATTTCATGCAGGCAAGTGTAGTAACTTATCAAAAACAAGGTTCTCTGTCAATACTCCTTTTCCGATTTCAAACATTAGCAACATGGAAACAGGCTATTTACAATTATTATAAGCAAGTGCAATTTACTTATAGCAGCGATAGAATTGTCAGGACAATCACTGCTGCAAGCAGAGTGAACCCGAAAAATGCAGCGGCCTTCCTCTGACGGAGCGAGATAGCCGGTCCGCTGTCCAGGAAGGGTGCCAGGAGAAGAACACTGAACGAAAGTCCCGGCAGAAGAACGGCTCCGACGAATGTCCACCGGCCGGGGAAGTATTTGGTAAGCTGGTATAAGAAGAGGAAGTACCATTCGGGCCTCGGGCTGTACTGTGCGGAAAAATCTATTTCCCGTCCGACGGCAGCAGGAAACAGAATAGCGAGCAGCAGTACCACCTCCACCGTGAAGAGGGTTATGAGCGTGATCTCGAAAAAATAATATGGATAGAACGTTCTTTCTCTGCTTTGGTTCATCGCTACTCCACAACATCAGGATTAAGAATCGTCATTTACTAGGCTCAACTAGAACGATAGATGTCTCTCTCCTTATACAGCACTCATCATTCTCCCTTCGGCAGTCGCTACATCCCCCCCGAAATCCCCAGTCTTCGCAGAATATGGAAATGTATCCAGAGAAAAAAGGCAGTTATGACCGGAAACCAGAGAACATGCATGCTGTAAAACCGGAGAAGCGTCTGGCCGGTCACTTCAGAACCACCGCGGACGAATGCAGCGAGGATGGGCCCGATGTACGGCACCGAACCGAGCATATTCGTCCCGATCACCGTTGCCCAGTATGCCTTCTGATCCCAGGGCAGAAGGTAGCCGGTAAAACCGAACCCTAATGTCATAAGGAGTAGCACCGCGCCCGCGATCCAGTTCAATTCTCTCGGATTCTTGTAGGACCCGGTAATGAATACCCTGAGCATGTGGAGTGTCACCATCACGACCATGAGGTTCGCGGCCCAGTGGTGTACTGAACGGAGAACGTGCCCGAGCGGAACGCTTAGGTGCAGGCGCTGGATGCTCTTGTATGCCTCCGCCTCAGACGGCGTATAATGGACTGACAGAAGAAAACCGGTCAGGATCTGCACGATGAACAGGGTAAACGTTATGCCACCGAAACAATAAAAATAATTAATCCATCCCGGTACCGGCTTGTCCATCACCCTCCGGTGCCTGCCCGTAAATCCCATGCGTATGTTCAGGTAATTGAGGAGCCGCATTTGCTATCACACCTTGATGCCGACAGCTACCATGCCATTCTGCGTCTGGATCGGGAAACGTGTAAGAGGGGCCGGTGGAGGCCCCGCAATATTCTTCCCATTCAGATCATATCGTCCGCCGTGACAGGGGCAGACGAACTCATGCTTTTCCTTGTTGTAATTGACGAGACATCCCAAGTGCGTGCATGTTGCCGAAAATACGCTCAGCCCGTTCGGGGTCGATACGATAAAAACCCTCACCTTGCGTTCCTTGCCGGATACAGCATAGGTGAGTTCGATCTTCTTGACCCCTGACCTCGGGACCTCTTCCTCCAGGATGAGGGGGAAATAGACGAGCTCTTTATGGCGGTTGCCGACAGGGGAGAAAATCCTGAGACCCGGTATCAGGAAACCAAGCCCGAGGATGAAGAGTACGCCAGCAAGCGCTTTCTTAATAAAATCTCTTCGGCTTGGTACCATGGGGGAGATACTACGACAGCAGAGAACGGGTGTCAACCTGAATTCGCGGGAAGCCGCCGAGCCACCCCGTCGCAACTCGGAGACAAGGTGGGTATCTCGTGCCGGGTACTCGCCTCCTGAGAAGGGAAACGCAAAAAGCGGTAGCTCCGTAACAAGGTTAAATAAAATATTGACAAACCCGCCTTTCTGGGGTATATTTTTTTTGTAAATCAAGTAAACCTAACCAAAAACCCCTGTTATTACCTAACCCAGCATAATAATCAGGTTGAATGAGAGCATTCCGCTTAGCACAGAAAGGCATTTCATCCGTAGGTAAACCGCAGTCACATAGCACCATTTTTTATTACTCACATTACTCACACAAGCTGACAATCTGATGGAACTCGCTCCCCCGGTAACAACCATCATCACTATTTACGCAACTATTACGCCTGCTACAGGAGTGGCATAATTATCAACCCACCTCTCAGGTACAGACCACGTCTGCCCTTGCAGACCACAGCCAAGGAGTAGAATCATGAACTTAGTAGAACTTAAAGGAAAAAGCATCGCCGAGCTTACCACAATGGCGGATGAGTTGAAAGTCGAAGGCGTCAGCGGCATGCGGAAGCAGGAACTCATCTTCGCCATCCTTCAGGCACAAACCGAGAAAAACGGTATGATCTTCGGTGAAGGTGTTCTCGAGATTCTACCCGATGGATTCGGCTTTCTGAGAGCACCAGATTACAATTACCTCCCAGGCCCAGACGATATCTACGTATCCCCTTCCCAGATAAGACGATTCAATATCCGCACCGGCGATACGGTTTCCGGCCAGATACGACCTCCGAAGGAAGGCGAGCGCTATTTCGCGCTCCTGAAAGTGGACGCCATTAACTATGAGGACCCGGAGATCTCCCGGACCAAAATCCTCTTCGACAACCTCACACCCTACTATCCCGAAAAGAAGATCAAGCTCGAACATTCTCCGACCGATTACACGACACGAGCCATGGACCTCATCACTCCCATCGGTATGGGTCAGCGCGGCATGATCGTTGCTCCACCGCGGACCGGAAAGACCATGCTGCTCCAGGCCATCGCCAAGGCTATCCTGAAGAACCATAAGGATATCAAGCTCATCGTTCTTCTCATTGACGAACGGCCCGAAGAAGTAACTGACTGGCAGCGCCAGGTCAAGGCAGAGATCATCAGTTCGACTTTCGATGAACCGCCTCAGCGGCACGTGCAGGTCGCCGACATGGTGAGCGAGCGGGCCAAGCGGCTCGTAGAGCACAAGAAGGACGTGGTAATCCTGCTCGACAGCATCACCCGCCTTGCTCGTGCCCACAACGCCATCATCCCCGCCTCGGGCAAGGTGCTCTCCGGCGGTTTGGACGCCAATGCGCTCCAGCGGCCCAAACGGTTCTTCGGCGCCGCGCGGAGCATCGAGGATGGAGGCAGCCTCACCATCCTCGCGACTGCGCTCGTCGACACGGGCAGCCGCATGGACGACGTGATCTTCGAAGAATTCAAGGGCACGGGCAACATGGAGCTACACCTCGACCGGAAGCTCGTAGACAAACGCGTGTTCCCGGCCATTGATATCAACGCGTCTGGTACTCGCAAGGAAGAGCTACTTGTGGACAAGGACGATCTGAACCGGATGTGGGTGCTCCGCAAAGTCCTGAACCCCCTCTCCACTGTGGAGAGCATGGAGTTTCTGCTCGAGAAGCTTAAGCAGGCAAAAACGAACAGGGATTTCCTGGATTCCATGAACAAATAGATTTCGCTAATGAGCAATGCGCACTCATGAACTTCGGTTACAGCTCCAACCGGCATCTCAGGGAGATGATGTTCGTCACCTGCATCGGCAGCTAGTTTCCTTCATCAGGGTCAAATTTTTCTCTTGTAATTTTCCATGGTTTGGTATAATATCTCTGCCTTGACAAAATTAGCCACAGCCGACCGCTGTGGCTATGGTTTTATTTCAGGAGGACTGCACTATGAAGCAAGGAATTCATCCCGACTACAAGGTTACGACTGTTCACTGCGCCTGCGGTGAATCGTTCCAGACCCGCTCCACAAAGCAGGACGTGAAGCTCGACATCTGTTCGAACTGCCATCCCTTCTTCACCGGCAAGCAGAAACTCATCGACACAGAAGGCCGCGTGGACAAGTTTAGGAAAAAATACAAGAAGGCTTAATCCGCCAGCGCAAATCGTATGGTGGTCTTAAACAAGTCTGAAACGAGGTTCCTGTCTTGTCAGAGAAACTAACCATAGGTGGCCAGGCAGTGCTCGAAGGCGTGATGATGCGCTCACCGCACGCCTTCACCGTAGCCGTGCGCAAAGGGGGTAAACCCGGCGCAGAGATTGCAGTACTCACGCAACTGCTCACGCCGCTCGGAGAACGGTTCCCCCTGCTGAAAAAAAAAATCATCCGCGGCTCAGCATCGCTCTTCGAAGCGATGTGGCTGGGAATACGAGCGCTCAATTTCTCGGCGAACGAAGCGCTCGACGATGGCGGACAGAAAGAAGAGATCAGCCCTCTCGCTATGGCGGGGACCATCATTCTGGCGCTTGCCTTCGCTTTGGGACTCTTTCTGGCGCTCCCTCTCCTGCTCACCAACTTGCTCGGCGCAAAATACGATACCGTCAGCAGGAGCAGCATCCTCTTTAATCTTACGGACGGTACTCTCAGGGTTGCGCTGTTCCTAGGATATGTATCCGGCATCTCTTTCATGAAGGACATACGCCGGGTCTTTGAGTACCACGGAGCCGAGCATAAGGCTATCGCAGCCCACGAGGCCGGAGTCGAGCTTACGGTGCAGAATGCTAAACCCTACTCCTGCATCCACCCGCGCTGTGGAACTAGCTTCCTGCTCACAGTGATAGTGCTTTCCATCATCCTGTTTTCACTCATCCCGGGCAGCTGGCCCCTCTGGGCAAAAGGCCTTTCACGGATCATATTGCTGCCGGTGATCGCCGGACTAGGGTACGAATTCATCAAGTACAGCGCGAAGAAGCGCGGACATCCCCTTATCGGGGCGCTGATACTTCCGGGACTCTGGCTTCAACGCCTCACGACGCGAGAACCGTCGGATGACCAAATAGAGGTCGCCATCAGGGCGTTAAAGGAAGCTCTTGCGATGGAACCCCGCTGACGCGGGGTTTTTTGTTGTACAAGGTAATCACCCTAACTGCGGAGGTCCTGAGGTACAGAAAAATCATAAAGTTCGTTCTTTACAGAATGGACAGGATGGGATCGGATTTCAATCCCTTTTCTAATCCCGTTAGTTCAACGTCGCTTAATGTATGTCTCCGTGCCTCTGTGGTAGATTTCCCCCTATGTTAAAGAAATTAGACGCAGTAGCAGAAAAATATGATGAGCTGACCAGGCTCCTGTCCGATCCGGCGGTTGCGGCCGATCACCAGCAGTACCAAAAGTACTCTAAGGAGCGGTCAGACATCGAGGACGTGGTGAACCATTACCGGGCGTATCAGGATATTCTGAAGCAGATACAAGAGACCGAGGAGATCACTGAGGACAAAAAGTCGGACCCCGAACTGCGTGCAATGGCTGAAACCGAGCTCAAGGAGCTTCTGCCCAGAAGCGAGCAGATGGAACAGGAACTCCGGCTTATGCTTGTGCCCAAGGACATCCGGGACGAAAAAAATATCTTCATCGAGATCCGTGCGGGCGCGGGCGGAGATGAGGCAGGCCTCTTTGCTGCCGAGCTCTTCCGCATGTACTCGCGCTATGCCGAGAAGAAACGATGGAAAGTCACCCTGCTCGACATGAGCACCACGGGTGTAGGCGGCGTGAAGGAAGTCATCGCCCAGATCCAGGGCAAGGGCGTCTACAGCAGGCTCAAATATGAGAGCGGCGTACATCGCGTACAGCGCGTCCCGGCAACAGAGGCGAGCGGTCGGATCCATACGTCCACCGTGACCGTAGCTGTGTTGCCAGAGGCCGACGACGTGGATGTGCAGATTGAACCAAAGGACCTCAGAATAGACACTTACTGTTCTTCCGGACCCGGCGGACAGAGTGTGAACACGACCTATTCCGCAGTCAGGATCACCCACATCCCTACCGGCGAGGTGGTAGCGTGCCAGGACGAACGCTCGCAGCTCAAGAACCGCGAAAAAGCGATGAAGATTCTCCGTTCCCGCCTGCTTGAACGGGAGCGTGAAAAACAGGAAGCCGACACAGCCCAAGACCGCAAAGCGCAGGTAGGGACGGGAGAGCGTAGCGAGAAGATCAGAACGTATAATTTTCCGCAGAGCAGGGTAACCGATCACCGCATTGGGCTTTCTCTCTATCGGCTCGAGTCCGTACTGGACGGCGACCTCGACGAGTTCATAGATGCGTTGACCTCAGCGGTAAACGCCGAACGACTGAAGAATCTGTAATACCATTGCAGAATTCGGATTGCGGCCTGTAGATTGAAAACCCCTATTCCGAAATCCACATTCCGCAATTCGCAATTTATCACGGTGACTCTCGCTGAAGCGATATACCAAGCAGCACAAACATTGTCACTGCACGGGATAAGCAATGCCAGGCTCGACGCTGAGATACTTCTTTCTCACACATTCATGAGAGACCGCGCGTGGCTCATTATCCATCGCGACGAATCTCTTGATGAGGCACAGCGGTCGCTCTTTGAAGATGCAGTCAACCGCAGGGCACGGCGGGAGCCCCTCCAGTATATCACCGGCAAGCAGGAATTCTGGGGTCTTGATTTCAGCGTCACGCCGGATGTGTTGATCCCGAGGCCAGAGACGGAACTGGTTGTAGAAGAGGCGCTCAAGATCATTCAGGCTGGGGGCAAGCAGGTTACAATCGTTGATCTCTGTGCCGGGTCGGGATGCATCGCGGTGAGTCTGGCAAAGGAGACCGACGCTGCGCGTATCTTTGCAACGGATACGTCCGGTCGAGCACTGGCCGTTGCCAGGGAGAACGCGCGGAAACATGACGTGTCGGACCGCATCCGGTTCCTTGAAGGCGATCTGTTCGGACCTCTCGCTGAACTCGATCTTCACGGGATGGTTGATATTATCGTTTCGAACCCGCCCTATGTGCGCTCCGGAGACCTGTCCGATCTTCAACCCGAGGTAAAGGACTTTGAACCCGAGCTGGCGCTCATCGCGGGCCCGAAAGGGACAGAAATTCAGCAGAGGATAATCGTCACGGCGCCGGAGTTTCTGAAAAAAAATGGAGCGCTCATCATGGAGATGGGACAGGGACAGTCAGACGCACTCATGGGGATGGTAAATAACGCCGGCCGGTATGAGATCCCGGAGATTATGAAAGACCTCGCGGGAATCGAGCGTGTGATTGTAGCAAGAAAAAAATAAATAGAGCGAATAAGGATTGCTAAACTCTCAATCCTCGCCCCTGACGGGCGGGAGCTAAAACGAACCTTAGAACGGCCAAGGCACAAAGTTTGTTTAATGTATAAACAAGTAAGCCTGAGGTTTTTCCCGCGTTTCTTTCGTCTTTGTGGTAAAATTTTTGTGCCCACTTGAGAGGAGTCTGATTCTTCGGTAACAAAATAATATTGAAATCATCGAAATCAGAAATGTCTAAGCTAGTTTCGATATTACGATGTTCGTATTTGCTTAGCATTTCGAACTTAGAGTTAAGAATCTCTTGGCTGAAATCGAAACACTGTAAACAGCCTAAACCCTTATGAAAACGATTGTAATTCAAGGCGGCATAAAACTGAGAGGTGAGGTCGTTATTAGCGGTGCAAAGAATGCTGCACTTCCGATTATCGCCGCGGGACTATTATGCGAAGGCGGACACACAATAGCCAATGTCCCTCACCTGGCTGACGTTACCACGCTCGGGAAAATCCTCCAGAATATGGGGATAACGTTCGAACGGCAGGGTCACGACATCCTTCTCGACTCGAGCGGACTTACAAACCCCGAGGCGCCTTATGATCTCGTGAGGACCATGCGCGCGTCAGTGCTCGTGCTCGGGCCGCTCGTGGCGCGCATGGGCAAAGCCCGGGTTTCGCTGCCGGGCGGTTGCGCCATCGGCGCCCGCCCCATCAATCTCCACCTCATGGGACTCGCTAAGCTCGGTGCCGCAGTTGAGATCGAGCATGGATATGTTATCGCAAAAGCAAAAAGGCTCCGTGGGGCGCATGTCTATTTCGACACGGTGACCGTGACCGGAACCGAGAATATCCTCATGGCTGCCGTGCTCGCGAAGGGGGAGACCACGATCGAGAACGCCGCGCGCGAGCCCGAAGTAATCGACCTTGCCAACGCCCTCAAGCAGATGGGCGCAAAGATCGAAGGCGCTGGTACGGACATCATCAGGATTCAGGGTGTCGAGAGCCTAGTGCCCATGAGCTACACCGTGATGCCCGATAGAATAGAGACGGGAACGTTCGTGATCGCCGCGGCTATCACAGGCGGTGAACTTACGATCAAAAACTGCTTCCCCGGACACCTCGACGCTGTCCTATCCAAGGTGGCCGAGGCGGGTGCCGAAATAAATACGGGCGATGGGACAATTCGCGTGAATGGACAGCGCAGAATCAAGGCCGTGGACATCAAGACGCTTGAGTATCCAGGGTTCCCCACGGACATGCAGGCGCAGTTCATGAGTCTCATGGCCCTCGCAGAGGGTACGAGCGTGATCAACGAGACCATCTTCGAGAACCGATTCACGCACGTGGCCGAGCTCCGCAGGATGGGGGCGAACATTCAGACCGAAGGCCGGAGCGCCATCGTCAAAGGCGTGCCTAAACTTTCTGCAGCACCTGTCATGGCAACAGACCTCCGCGCGAGCGCCTCACTTATTCTCGCGGGCCTTGCGGCTGAAGGCCAGACCGTTGTTTCTCGCATTTACCACCTGGACCGAGGCTATGAGCATATTGAGGAGAAGCTTTCCGCACTCGGCGCTGACATAAAAAGGGTATAATAATCCATGCAACCACAGAAAGCCGGAGTTACACTACAGCCTCAAATCAAGAAATAGATTCAAAATTTTTCCCAGGCCTCAGTGCCTCCGTGGCTAACATTTTACAATTAGGGAAATTTATGAAGATCATTGACTCGCAGCAGGAAGAAATCATCACTGAGCTCAAGCGGATTATCAACCGCGGGGAAACCGCGACCGAGGAAGTCGCCGCAGCTGTCCGAGAAGTAGTCGAGCAGGTACGCAAGCAGGGCGACCCGGCCGTACTTGAATACACGGAGAAGTTCGACCGCACTATTCTCACACTCAAGGATATCAGGGTCTCGCAGGATGAGATCAAGGAAGCTTACTCAAAGGTGGACGCTGGCAAGGTTGAAGCGCTCAAACTTGCGGCACAGAACATTCGTGCCTTTCACGAGAAACAGAAGTCGAGTTCCTGGGTCAGTCAGGAGGCGGACGGCGTAATCCTCGGTCAACTGGCGCGACCCATCAGGAGCGCCGGGGTTTACGTTCCGGGCGGCAAGGCCTGCTACCCGTCGTCAGTGCTCATGAACGTAATCCCGGCAACGGTGGCTGGCGTGGAGCAGCTCATCATGTGCTCCCCGATCCCTGGCGGGAATCTGAATCCCTACATCCTTGTTGCCGCAGACATCGCCGGGGTGAGCGAGATATACAAGATCGGCGGCGCACAGGCGATAGCAGCCATGGCCTACGGGACTGCGACGATCCCCAAAGTTGACAAGATCGTGGGCCCAGGCAACATTTACGTGGCGACGGCAAAACGGTACGTTTTCGGTCAGGTGGACATCGATATGATCGCCGGACCAAGCGAGATATTGATCATCGCCGACCATACGGCAAATCCGGCATTTGTTGCATCAGACCTGCTCTCACAGGCCGAGCACGACGAGCTGGCATCTTCCATACTCGTCACCACGTCTCGTGAGCTCGCGGAAAAAGTGGACGCCGACGTCGAGCGGCAGCTCGCGAACCTCTCGAGAAAAAAGATCGCACGCAAGGCCATCGACCGGTTCGGCGCCATCGTGCTTGTCAAGACGCTGGGAGAGGCAGCAGACGTCTCGAATTCCATCGCCCCGGAGCACCTTGAACTAGCTGTAGAGAAGCCCTTCGATCTGTTGGCCCAGATCAAGAACGCCGGCGCCATTTTCCTTGGTCACTTCACGCCCGAGTCCGTGGGAGACTATATTGCGGGACCGAACCATGTGCTTCCGACCGGCGGAACGGCGCGGTTCTTCTCCCCCCTATCCACGGATAGTTTCATGAAGAAGTCCAGTCTCATATTCTACACACGGGAGGGGCTCGACAAGGTGGCTGAGGCCGTAATGCAGATAGCTGATGTGGAAGGGCTTGAGGCTCACGGGAACACGATCAGGGTGAGGATGGGGAAAAAATAAACAAAGCGACTTAAACAATATTTACGGGATGGCGGGATAAGTTAAACTTAGCTGTTGTCGTGTCATCCTGTCAGGCCGTTTAGAGGAGACACTATGCCAACGAAATCGAAAAAGACCGCATCACAGTCCGCCGGTCCAGCGATCCCTAAGCTCAAGCTCGGCTTGCCCAAAGGGAGCCTGCAGGATTCGACATTCAAGCTTTTCGCCAAGGCCGGGTACCGAATCCAGGTAGGCGCGCGAAGCTATTATCCGAGCATCGACGATCCGGACATTGAGTGCATCCTCGTGCGCGCTCAGGAGATGGCACGCTACGTGGACAACGGCGTGATCGATGTGGGTCTTACCGGAAAGGACTGGATCCTCGAGCAGGGTGCGGACGTGGTAGACGTCGCTGAACTCCGTTATGCCAAGGGCGGGCTCACACCCGTACGCTGGGTTGTGGCTGTGCCTGAGGATTCTGCAATTAAGACGCTCAGGGACTTGAACGGCAAGCGCATCGCAACCGAGCTCGTAGGATACACCAAGAAGTACCTCCGGTCCAAGGGCGTCAAAGCAGAGGTGGAGTTTTCCTGGGGTGCGACGGAAGTGAAGCCGCCGCAGCTCGCGGACGCCATCGTGGAGCTCACCGAGACCGGCAGTTCTCTCAGAGCGAACAAGCTCAGGATACTCGAGGTGATGCTTGAGTCCACCACCAGAATCATCGCGAATAAGAAATCCTGGAAAGATCCCTGGAAAAAGAAGAAGATCGACAACATGACCATGCTGCTCCAGGGCGCGCTCTCGGCCGAGGAAAAGGTCGGACTCAAGATGAATGCACCCAAGGCGAACCTCAAGGAGATCTGCAGTTTGCTCCCCTCCATGCATGCACCCACGATCTCGCACCAGACAGACCCCCAGTGGGTAAGCCTAGAAGTGATCCTGGACGAAAAACAGTCCCGTAATCTCATACCGCGGCTCAAGCGCAGGGGCGCGTCGGGGATTGTTGAGTATCCCCTGAACAAAGTCATCCCATGATAATCAAGGCGGTCCGCAAGGCCGCCTTGATTTTACAACACGTAGATTTAAAAACTTCTCTATTGATAATCCCGCCTTCCCTATCTTATCAACGGCCAGCCCCTTCTTAGCCGATGGCCTGGCAAAATGGTTTCGATTCCGGTCGTTAATCCGCCGCTGGGTTAGTTCGGGCAAGCAACTTGACTATTTTGGCATTGAATGTCATCTCGCACCTTGATTATAGTAATTACATTGACGAATTTATGACACAGGTGAATGGTGGAATTAGCTGATAATCCGTCCGGCATAGAACCATTTGAAAAGATTTCCAAAACAAGGCCGGCTTATTCAGTTCTTTTTCTCCATGAATCTTATTAATTCCTCTTTAAGATGCCCAGGCTGAGATGTCGGTGCCGAGCACCGCTTGCCTGCGCACAGATAAACGGATTCTTTAAACGTGTACTTGAGTTTTGTAATCTCCCCTGCGTCCTCTGCTAACGAGAGTACCCGCACGACTTTTTCCGGTACGTAAACGCTGTTGATCTCCGACAGATATTTCCGTGCACCCTCTCCATCAGCAAGAATCATTATCTGAACGGGCTCCCGCGCGATCCAAATAACAGAGTTACCATAAGGCCCTGCCTGGGGCGCGAATCGCTGATATTCACCGGAAATGGTCGCAACAGCGGCATCGCGGACCTCCTTCAGACTGTTAATTTCTCCGGTAAATGCAAGCCTGCTCAGAAAACGGATCGCCCTGTAATTAGCAAGGTTCTCATTCACCTCTGATAGCGCGCCTGCGGTCACGGGCTTGCTGAGCGACGTATCGAGAGTCGAGCGGAATCGTTTCTTAGCCACGTCGTAAAATTGGCCAATGATAAGCTTCCCAATCTCTTTTGCAACATCCAGATAACGTTTTTCACCCGTTGCATTATACAGATCGAGGAGGGCTGACCCTGCGAGAGCATTGTCCGAAAGAATGCCTGTGAGCTGAGGCGCTCCATCACGGAAATAATGACACACTCCGTCACTGCCAGAATAAAGTTTCTCCAGGAGGAAATCAGCGCCATTGATAGCCATCCCTAGGTACTTCTTATCCGATGTCGCACTATATGACTCAATAAGTGCGCTGATCATGAGAGACGAGGAATCCGTGTATATTGTCTTGTCAACAAAAGGGGCTTTCATTCCTTTCCGGTCTCGCCTCTTGTAATACGCTTCATCCGCGTCTTGGCTCCCAAAAAAGGCGCCCGTTTCATTGTCGTACAGGTTGTTCTGAATAAATCGTATACTTTTGCGGACGATACGGATATAGTCCTTCCTTCCCAAGACCAGAGTAGCGTCGGCATAGCTTCTGATCAGTCCTGCATTCACCTCAAGCATCTTTTCATAATGGGGCTGGGACCAGTCCGTTTTGGTGGCATACCGGAAAAAGCCTCCTTCGACCTTGTCGAAGATTTCGCCTTTCGCCATGTGATCGAGGGTCAGGGTCACGATCCTCTTAATCTCTTCATCTTGATTTTGTGCATACACCGAAAGCAGAAAGTCAATCGAGTCGGGGCTTGGGAATTTCTGACTCCTTCCAAAACCACCATTCTTTTCATCAAAGGCGCCCTTTAGGATTTGAACTATCTCGTCGAGATCGATTTTGTCGTACTCTCCGGCATAACCCTTCCGCCCGACGCTGTGGAGTTCCTTCATGGCCCTCATCTCTTTGATCCGGTCTAAGACAGCATTGCGGTCGCTGCTGTAAAGCGCCGCCGTTCTCCTGAGCCTCCTGAGCATTTCCTCCGATGGGATATAGTTCCCGCCACTAATGACTTCTCCCTGCGGAGTAAGGATTGCTGTGCTGGGCCAACCGCCCTGGTTATAGAGAGTGTCAATATCGGGCCGCATGTCCACGTCTACCCTGACGGGAATAAAATTGTCGTTTATAAAGCTGATGATTTCCTCATCCGAATAGGTGGTCTCGTCCATTACATGGCACCAATGGCACCAGACAGCGCTGAGGGAAAGCACGATAAGCTTGTTTTTCTTCTGCGCCTCATCGAACACTTCCTGGCCCCAGGCTCTCCACTGGATCAGGTGCGCCTTGTTGGGACGGGGAGAGAAGCGGAAGTCCGACGCGGGAGCTGCATGACAAAGCAAGAGAAGGCAACAAAGCACAGACAAAAATATTTTTTTCATGCATTCATGATACCTCATTTTCATGCAAGAAAACAACGAGTGTTAGAAATTCGCCATACAAATTTTGTCAGAAGGGAGAAAAAATCTTAATGCCGTAATCACAGATGACACGAAAGGATCGAAGTTCATGGTTAAAACATCATTTCCCCTTCATGATATAGGGCAAATTCGTGCAATTCGTCCTCATGAATCTTCTAGTTCTCGCTTGTCCGTATCAGGTATCACATTATGTAATTTTCTCCTTGTGCAAGATTTCCGATTCTTGTATATTGCATGAGAACCTATGAAATCACCAAAGATAAAAGATATCAACAGGCTCATCAAACCGCAGGTACGCAAGCTTGCTGCGTATCATATTGATGAAACGCCATGCCGCATCAAGCTCGACGCCATGGAGAATCCCTTCCCTCCCCCGGCTAATGTGAACCGCGAGATCGGGAAAGCGGTGCAAGAAGCGTTCATCAACCGGTATCCTGACCCATCAGCGCTAAGGCTAAAGAAGGCGATTGCCACGCTCTGGGGCATGGACTCGGAGCTTATGATTCTCGGCAACGGATCAGATGAACTTATTCAAGCGATAATCCTAGCATTCGGCGGACCAGTGCTCATCCCCGTACCCACCTTTGCGATGTACGAGATCACTTCCCGGGCGCTATCACAGAATGTTGCAACCGTACCTCTGGGAAAGGACTTTTCCCTCGATGCCGACAAGATGCTCAAGAAGGCAAAAGAAGTCAAAGCAAAGGCGATCTTCCTCGCCTGCCCGAACAACCCTACGGGCAACCGTTTCTCCGATGCCGCTGTAAGAAAAATCCTGCATACAGCCGATGCCGCCGTGGTGATCGATGAAGCATATTTTGATTTTTCCCGAAAGACCTATCTTATCGAGCTTAAGAAGTTCCCGAACATGATAATCCTCCGCACACTATCGAAGATAGGCTTTGCTGGCCTTCGCGTAGGAGTTTTGGCAGCCTCGCCAATGGTTATCGATGAACTGAACAAGATCAGACTGCCGTACAATATCAATACCCTGTCACAGGCCGCGGCTGTTGCAGCGCTCAAGCACAAAGACATCATCAAACGACAGATTTCCCTGTTGATTTCAGAGCGGGAAAACCTATATAATGTTTTGTCGCAGATGAAAGGCATTACGGCCTACCCGTCTGAAACCAATTTCATTCTGTTCAGAACCTCGACTGATGCAACGCGTATCTATACGAAGCTTAAACAGGCGGGAATCCTTATCAAGAATCTAAACAGGCCCGGACCGCTCAAGAACTGTCTGCGCGTGACCGTGGGGAAACCGGAAGAGAACAGTGAGTTTATCGCGGAACTGAGTAACATTCTGAAAGTTTAAGAGTTTTTTGAGTTGCGGGGTTAATTCATAGACTCCTCAACTTCTGTAAGGAGAAGGTACATGCCCCGCAAAGCGACGATCGAACGTAAGACCAAAGAGACGGACATCAAGATATCCTTGAATCTCGACGGTACGGGCGCGTATAACATCAAAACATCCGTACCGTTCATGGACCATATGTTCTCCCACATTGCCAAACACGGCTTCTTTGACCTCTCGATCAAGGCTAAGGGCGATACGGAGATCGATGACCATCACACGGTAGAGGACCTCGGCATCGCATTCGGCCAGGCGATCAAAAAATCTCTCGGCGACAGCAAAGGCATCCGCAGATACGGAGACGTCACCGTGCCCATGGACGAGACCCTGGCGCAGGTAGTGATGGACCTTTCCGGCAGGCCATACCTCGCGTACCAGGTCGAACTGCCGAAAAAGTACAAGCTCAAGGACTTCGACCCCGGACTTGCGGAAGACTTTTTTCAGTCTGTTGTGAACCATGCCGGGATGAACCTGCATATTCGTCTCCTTTACGGCCGCGACGTTCACCATATGCTCGAAGCCATCTTCAAGGCCTTTGGCCGCGCCCTGGATCAAGCCACGACCATTGATCCCAGGATCAAGGGTGTGCTTTCGACGAAGGGAAAGATCTAAAATATCATTGGACGCTGGTGAACGCAGATTAATGCGGAAAAACCAAAATTCTATGCGGTATCTGAACTATCGGACATGAATCAAAGTTTTCAATTTACTTTTTCCGTACCAATGCGGATCCCTCAAGAATTTAATTTTCATCCACATTCATCTGTTAAAATCTGTGTCCCTTATTTTTTATCAATCATATGATTGCTATTATCGACTATGGAATGGGAAATCTGCGGAGCGTTCAGAAGGGTTTCGAGCGCATGGGCCACGAAGTCGTGGTCACGAACGACGCAAAGACGATCATGGACGCTTCAAAAGTTGTCCTGCCCGGCGTAGGAGCCTTCCCTGACTGTATGCGAAATCTCCGGGAGTACGGCCTCATCGATGCAGTGCACAAGACCATCAGGTCTGGCAAACCCTTTCTCGGCATCTGTCTCGGCCTCCAGCTTCTCTTCACGGAAAGCGAGGAGTTCGGGATTTCAAAGGGGCTTGATATCATCAAAGGCCGTGTGATCCGGTTCAAGGGGCCGGAATTCGCGGATCTCAAGATCCCGCATATGGGCTGGAATTCGATATCCATCAAGCAGCGGGTCCCGGCGCTCCAGGATGTCCCTGACAACAGCCACGTGTATTTCGTGCACTCGTTCCATGTGGTGCCTGAAGATAAAAGCGTGATCGCAACGACAACGCCCTATGGTATCGAGTTCGTATCGAGCATCTGGAAGGACAACATTTTCGCAGTCCAGTTTCATCCAGAGAAGAGCCAAGGCTTAGGGCTGTCGATCCTGAAAAGGTTCGGAGAACAAAAGGCTTGATTTCACCGCAGCGGCCGCGGAGGAAGACAAACGAATCAACATTGAAGGTAAGCAAAAAGTAGATTTGACGACGCTGAGCAAGACGCACAGCTTTTTTTGTACAGCCTTTTGGGATTCCATCTGCGTCCTCTGCGGTAAATATGTTTTGAGGCTTTTATGTTAATCATCCCTGCAATTGATTTAAAAGAAGGCAAGTGCGTGCGCCTCGAACAGGGGCTTATGGAAAAGGCCACGGTCTACTCCGACGATCCGCCGACCGCGGCAAAGCACTGGGAATCCCAGGGTGCAGAGCTTCTGCATGTGGTTGACTTGAACGGTGCCTTTGCCGGCGTACCGAAGAACCTCGATGCCATCAGGGCTATTCGTGCCGCCATCAAGATCCCGATCGAGGTCGGCGGCGGCATAAGGGATATAGCCACGATCAACACCCTGGTCTCCGTCGGCATCGACAAGATCATTCTCGGTACAGCAGCCATCGAGAACCCTGCATTTGTACGGGAAGCCTGCGAGAGATTCCCAGGAAAGATCATCGTGGGCATCGATGCCAAGGATGGCATGGTCGCGATCAAAGGCTGGGCCGAAGTCACCAAAGTAAAGGCCATTGACCTGGCGAAGCAGATGCAGGACTATGGCGTCATTGCAATCATCTACACCGACATCAGGCGCGACGGCATGCTCACGGGCCCGAATATCGAGGCTACCAAGGCGCTCGCCGAGGAACTCCATATCCCGGTCATAGCCTCCGGCGGCGTTCACACAATGAAGGACATTGAAAACCTTCTCACGGTGCGATATTCCGGCGTGAGCGGGGTGATCACCGGGAAGGCGATTTACAGCGGCTCCCTCGATTTGAGGGAAGCCATCTTGTTTGTCAAGCTGAACGACAACAGGTGCGTCCGGTAGCAAGCATTAGAGTTTCTCACAAAGCACGCAGAGTTCGCAAGGAAAGGCATTCGAGAGAGAACGGCCTTACTTTTCATCCTATGCTTCTCTGCGGGAGCATGACCCTTTTGCTGTGCTTTTTAGTATCTATTTTTTCGCCAAATATGAGATAAATGATCAAATGCTGACAAAAAGAATAATACCCTGCCTCGATGTGAAGGGCGGCCGTGTCGTGAAAGGCGTCAGTTTCGTGAACCTGATCGATGCAGGAGACCCCGTCGAGAACGCCAAGTTCTATGACGAACAGGGGGCGGACGAACTCACGTTCCTGGACATCACCGCCTCCCACGAAGAGCGCGGCATCATCCTCGACGTGGTACGCAGGACGGCGGAGCAGGTCTTTATGCCTCTCACCGTCGGGGGAGGAATCAAGAATCTGGATGACATTCGAAATCTCCTCCTGGCAGGAGCGGACAAGGTCTCGATCAACACAACTGCGGTGCACGATCCTGAGTTCATCAAAGCGGCATCCATGCGCTTCGGCAGCCAGTGCATTGTCGTTGCCATCGACGCCAAGCGCGTTGTCCAGCATGACAAGGATTTCAAGCCTCCGCTCAAATGGGCTGATGATCCAAAATACATGTCGCTCTTCCTTAGTGATTCCACAATCCACAATCCGGCATCCGCATTGCAGTGGGAAGTCTACACTCATGGTGGAAGGAAACCCATGGGTATTGATGCTGTCAAGTGGGCACGGAAAATGGAAGAGTACGGAGCTGGAGAGATATTACTTACAAGCATGGACCAGGACGGCCAGAAAACAGGTTATGACCTAGAGCTAACCCGGGCTGTAGCCGAAGCCGTCACCATTCCGGTCATCGCCTCTGGCGGCGTCGGGAATCTCGAACATATCTATGCTGGATTCACGAAGGGCAAGGCCGATGCCGCTCTCGCAGCCTCTATTTTCCACTTCCGGGAATACACCATCAGGCAGGCAAAGGAATATTTGAAGGAAAGAGGAGTGCCGGTCAGACTATAGCGTTGCACGCAAATGCCACATATAGGTTCAAGTTATTGAACAGCGCTGGTTCACTCAAACAGCGGTTTATCATTTTTTTATTTTCCCTCTCAGACACTGCAACCGAGTAGTTTTGTGTAAATATATAAATTTTTTCATAATCTGCAGTCAGCGATGTATCTGATAGGTTTATACATGACCACGATAAGACCATTAACCAGCGAAGAGCGCCAAGCTTTGATAGCCAAAGCGAAGAATCCAGTAACTCTGGCCAGCGCTTTGCGTATGGCGGCATTGTGCTCAGCCATCAGTATCGGCATCCTTTATATAGTTGACCGCCTTCTGGGTTTTTTAAGTCTATATTTCCCCGTTCTTTTTTCAATTATCATTGTTGCCTGGCTTGTCTACAGCGTCCGCTCTTACCTGAAATTGTGTCGCAGTTTTTCACTTACCTCCTATCTGGATGACCTCGCTGGCGGTGTCGCCGAGGTGACTCGCCTCCATGCCACTAAGGCAATTAGAGTTGAAGAATTGGAGGATGAGGACGGCGGTTATTTTCTTCACCTTGAGGATGGTCGTACCCTTTTTCTGCAGGGTCAGCATTTGATTGATCTTGAAAAAAAGAAGAGGTTTCCCTGCTCAGAGTTTGAAGTGATCCGCGGCCCTAAGTCTGGTGCAATTCTCGGTCTTGTTTGTTGTGGTTCATATTTCCCTTCGCAGAAGATGATTGTCCCCTTCAGACAACCTGATTTGAAAGCGATTCCCATGGATGGAGATATTGTGGCGGTCCCTTGGGAAAAGATCGATCGGATACTTACCTAGTGTATCGCATCATGAATCTCTTTTATGTCATTATCAATCTGAGCAAAGAATCTCGCTATTCAAAGTATTAACAAGGTGCTGCCGATTAGAAAGAGCAGGTAAGCAGGTGTTATCGCCAGGTTACCATTGTTGTAAATGAGGCAAAGCAAAGGCGGGATACGTCATCCCGCCTTTGCTTTTTTCTCCCATCTAAGAACTACTTTTTCGCTGCAATCCCTTTCTGAATCGCCTTCACCACGCCATCGCTACTCGTCTCGTGGATGGCAATGAGCATACCTTTCTTCTCATAGTAGCCGATAAGTGGTGATGTCTTTTCATTATAGACATCCAACCGTTTGGAAATCGCCTCCACGGTCTCGTCGGCTCGCTGAATCACCGGGCTGCCGCACTTCTTGCACTTGTTACCGGGGGCCGGCGGGTTACTCTTCACGTTGTAAATCTCCTGGCATGAAGGATTCGAGCAAGTCCGGCGTGTGGTCAGGCGGTCGAGGATCACGTCACGCGGGACGTCAATGTTCGCCACCAGGTCGAGTTTGATCATGAGTTTCTTGAGCAAAGCGTCAAGAGCGTCGGCCTGCGGGATGGTTCGCGGGAACCCGTCAAGCAGGAATCCCTTTTTCATATCTGGTTCCTGAAGCCGCTGCTCCATAATGCCCATGATCAATGAATCGGGGACCAGGTCGCCCCGGTCCATATATCCTTGGGCCTCTTTGCCGAGCGGCGTGCCCGCTTTCACCGCACCCCGGAGAATATCCCCGGTCGATATCTGCACCGAGCCGTCAAGTGCCGTCAAAAGCTTCGCCACCGTGCCCTTACCCGCACCCGGTGCACCCAACAAGATGATACGCATGTGACCAACCTCCTCGATAATGTTGTAATTGATTTAAGACGGTCATTATCGTACGAACCGGCAAAAAAATCAAGAAGAAATGTTTTTCGTGACTTGCGTTCTCCATATCATCCCATAAAAAAACCGGGACCCCTGCTCATGAGAGGTCCCGGTGAATAATCCATTTCTTGAATCGCGAA
>DATJZV010000156.1:0-23522 GCA_035498715.1 Nitrospirota bacterium | reverse complement strand
TGCCACGGGAGTCGGCAGAAAGGCCGGAACGGCTGTATCAACCGTGACGCCGGTCACGGAATATACCCATACGTCGAGTGTATTCATTTGCATTGCCGTCGGGAACTGCAATCCGATATTCCTGGCCGTCAGATCGGGCGGAGAGGCTGTGAACGTTGCGGACCCGATATTATTGGTTGAGTTCGATGGGCCAGTCACTATGTTGTCTACCAGGAACGGCGACGGAGCCAGGGGTACCGTCAGAAGATTGTCATTGTTCAGGAAGAGCCCGTCCACTGCAAAGACCTGGAGCAGTGAGCTTGTTACACTAAAAGTGCCTGTCAACACATTGGATTGTAATCCTGTACTATCGATGATATGAATCTTGAACGTGTAATTCCCTATTACAGTTGTATTTACGATAACGGTAATGCTGAAGGTTCCTGACGTGTGGTCAGATATGCCTGTTATAGGGGTTGTGTTAGAGGCTATTTGATTTCCAAGTGAATCATAAATGGTGATGGTAAGTGTTGAGATGTTGCCGTCTATATCGATGAAGTCGACGGTTCCTGTAACTATTATCGACCCACTCCCAGCGTTTTGAACTGCCGTGTTCGGGAAATATTGCAAATTAGAAATTCCAGGTGCATTCGTGGGTGAAGATCCTCCTCCGCCACCACAGCTATAAAGAGTGAGTATGATAGGTAGAAGCAAAGCTAGAACAGCCATGTCGAAGAGCCTTTTCACATCTGCCTACCTTCTGCTAATGCGCCTATGGTGTTGAAATGTCTATGATAACATACGTCATCGTTCATGAGCACCTGCTGTCGTTCGCATAAAAGCAACGAACGTAATTCTTCACTCTCCCAGCGCCCCTGGCTCCCCGAGCTGCACCTAGTGTGTAATTGCAGACAGTTGATACTGTCACAAAATACTGTGTATAACTCACACATCAAATCAATTGCCTCAGTATCACATCTTCAAGAAGAAGGCGATGAGTTAAATGTGATGAAATAAGACGGCTGAAAAGGCTGTCTATTGTTTGAAATCGCCGACACGCACAATTTTATGGCGCAAATCCAGTAGAATGACGTATCGGACCTATTGAGTACCTGCAACTGCCGTAGACCATTGGATAATCTCTTCAATTGATGCGGATGGAGCTCCAAGATGGCTTGAATTCGGCTCGTATAGTTTGCTGCGCTGGTTCTTGGGAAGGGATTCAAACATCAACTGTTTAACCTTGAGAAGACCGGGATAATCGTTTGTCGGCACGATGAACAAGACTGGAATGGTCGGATTCATATTTCTTATCGCAGCCATCTGGTTCATTGCGCCATCTGGGTCGAACCAACTCAAGTATGCAGCAGGCGTAGTGTAAATAGAGTAAGTGCCCTTACTCCCCTCATAATCACTCAACATTACCTTTTCCTCACCTTTCCCTTCAGCAATTAACTTTCGGGCCAATTCAACTGAGGCACCAAGCTTTTCTCGGTAAGTAGCGTTGGCGACATTTCCTGCAGGCGTGATTGCTATAATACCGTCAACTACATGCTTGCCGCCGAAATAGAGTGCGAACAATCCACCTTGGCTATGCCCAGCGACAAATAGCTTTTGGGCCCCTTTGTTGCGAAGCACAGTCAAGGCTGATTCAACCTCTCTTTCGGCAACGTTTACATTGACATCGTAATTTCGCTTTCCAGACCAAGGCATTTCCAGATTCGCAACCAGAATTCCTTTTCTTTCAAGCGCGGTAGCTAAGTCCGAAACATGTTTTGTTGGCGAGCCACCCTTGCCATGCATAAGTACTATCCCAATCTTGATGGCACTCGTTTCCGCCGTCACAGGTAGAGGTAGGATGAGGCTGACAATCACAGTAGCTAATATCGACATTAATTGCTTTAGCCGGTTAACCATAATCCTTCGCCCTCCAAAATAAAACGATGCACAATGTGCGCAGATGTTGAAATGTGCTTTTTGATAATCTAAGAAAATATCTAAAGCCTGATTATAATTTAGCATAAAAAAGGACAATGGAATGGAGTATTTTTGGGAATATTGCGGAGCATAATTACAAGAAACAGTGTTAAGAAACAAAATTCGAGATGAAACATACATCGATATAGATTTGTCTTACATCATTGTTTCAGGAAGCATTCTGCATCCATTTTTTCAAGCCGATTTCTTTACTTCGTTTAGTAATACAGCTTGGAATGTCGTTAGGGACATCTGCCGTTTTCCATGAACCCCTATAAGAATTTTTTCCCCTACGCTGCCTTTTTAACCTTTGACGGCCTCGAGGGTTTGGTCTTGGGTTCAATTGATAATTTCAGTCCCATCGAATGCAGTAAGGTAAAAATGCTTTTGATCTCTGGATTGCCTTTTCTCGACAGCATCCGGTAGAGGTTTTCCCGGTTTAATTTAGCCTTTTCGGAAACCGCAGCCATGCCTCCATGCGCCTCTGCCACATTCCGCAGGGCAAGCAGAAACAGCGTCCGGTCGCCTTCTTCCATCGCTGCATTAAGATAAGCGGCAGCTTCGCGGGGATCTTTTAAAGCAGCTATGAGGTCTTCCTGATATGTTGTACTTTTTTTAGCCATTGCTCCTTCTCCTTTTGTGGTCTTCCCAATAATTCCTCGCCCGGTTAATGTCTTTTTTTTGAGATGATTTGTCACCGCCGACTAAAAGCAGAACCACCGTTTTCTTCTCTAGACCATAATACACTCGATACCCAGGCCCATAATCGATCTTCAGTTCATAAACACCCTCTCCCACAGAACGGTTTTTGCCAAGATTGCCAAGACGGACTCTGTCGAGCCTGATACGGATCTTCTGCCTAGCCACGATATCCTTGAGGCCATCAAGCCATTCCTTAAAGGGTTTTTCCCCCGCCTCGGTTAGATAATAGGATATCGTATATGGAAAACTTTCCACAAGAACAATGTAGCATAAAAGCTACAAATATGCAAGGACTTTATCGGGCTTTATTGAGTGATAGATTCAGGAGGAAATTATGATTAATTCGTGAGAACAGGTTGAAGTTTTCCATATGAAATATATAAATTCCAATATCCGCACATGTTGCGTCTTTCAGGATGAATAATTGGGTTTAAGGAAAACCTTAACTACAATTACTTCATGAAGATGTAGTCATCTCTTTCGAGTTGCTTTGTTAACGGAGAGAAATGCAATACCGAAAACGATTCCGGTTACGGTTAACAAGATAAAAAAATAGCTGGGCTGACCCCGTGCTCTGCCTCCATAGATATGCGCACAACCCATTCAAAATCTTCCGAAGGAATATTTTTATCGCCTTTGGGATATATCAGTTTGATTAGCCAGAAGGCCAAAATGAAGGAATCGGGCCCCATGCGCTGCGTCACGCCTTCGTCACCCCTCTCTTGGACAAAGGAGCGCCGTTAGCGAGCTCATGAATCACTCATCCGTGGACATCACGAAGAGGTTCTACGGGCATATATCGGGTGAGCATCTGGATAAGACGAAACCTCCTTGACTTGAACGGAGAGACGAAATAGTGGGCGCGTTTTGATCTCAAATCGGGTCTAAAATGAGGTATTTTGTGGGGTGACTGGATGATACGAAAATCGGCAAATAATGGAAATGCTTGAAAAAATGGAGCCGGCGATCCGGGTTGAACGGACGACCTGCTGATTACGAATCAGCTGCTCTACCACTGAGCTACGCCGGCGAAACACGCGAGAGATGAATAAAAAAGGACGGTTGTTTATACATCATTCCATCGTTCTCTGTCAAGAAATTCTTTAGAGCAGTTAATCGACCTTCGAGTTTATGCGTTATCACCTGTCGCGGCTTCTTCTTCACACAGCCGAAGAGGTGGTTACCAGCTGCTCTCCAGTCAGTAATAGTGGCCTTTCCAGTGATGTCCGCGATATCGCTCTTCGAAATAGAAGATTGAATTGATGATTTCGCGTATCAGATTGTTTTTTATGAAAAGTTGGGTTATACTGCCACATCATGACATCTGAAAAACTCACAGCGCATAAACCTTCTTTTTACATCATAGATGGCAACTCCTACATTTACCGCGCCTTCTTCGCAATAAAAAACCTGTCCACCTCCAACGGTCTGCCCACAAACGCCGTTTTCGGATTCGCGAACATGCTCCTTAAGGTCATCAAGGAGCGATCACCGGATCTGCTCGCGATTGCCTTTGACCCTAAGGGGCCGACGCGCAGACACATTGAATTCAAGGAGTACAAGGCGCACCGTCCCCCTATGCCCAGGGACCTGGTTCCCCAAATCCCCTATATCCACAGGATGGTCGAGGCTTTTCGGATCCCTGTCTTCATCCGGGAAGGTCAGGAGGCTGATGACGTGATCGCCACCCTGGCCCGAAAAGCGGAAGCTGAAGGTCTGGACGTCACGATCGTCACGGGTGATAAGGACATCCTTCAGCTCGTAGGACCGAACATCAAGGTCTACGATACGCTCAAAGACAAGATATTTGAACCGAAAGATGTGGAAGAGCGCTTCGGTGTGCCGCCGGACCGGATGATAGAGATCATGGGTCTCATGGGAGATGCGTCGGATAACATTCCAGGCGTCGACGGTATCGGAGAGAAGACCGCGCAAGTGCTCATCAGGCAGTACGGCACCATCGAAAATCTCCTCGCACATGCTCACGAAATCACCAAACCCAAACTGAAGCAGTCGCTCATCGAGTCTGCAGATCGTGCGCGGCTGAGCCGGGAGCTTGCCCAGCTCCATACCGACGTCCCCATTGCCATCGATTACGAGGCTCTCAGGACAAAAGAGCCGGATAACGCGGCACTGCTCAATATCCTGCGGGAACTCGAGTTCACTGCTTTGCTCAAATATGTCCCTCAGGAGCCAGGGAAAGAGGCCCAGTATCACACCGTTCTCGAAGAATCAGACTTTCAAAGCCTGGTCCGCGTTCTGTCATCGATTGATGAATTTTGCTTTGATACCGAGACAACGTCGCTCGACCCAATGCAGGCGGAACTGGTCGGGATATCCTTCTCTGTCCGGCCGTACGAAGCATACTATCTCCCGCTCGGGCACGCATATCCCGGCGCGCCGGAGCAGATAAACCGTGAACATGCTTTGGCAACTCTCAAAACCATATTGGAAAATCCTTCCGTTAAAAAGATCGGCCAGAACATCAAGTACGACGTGCTCGTGTTCGGACATTACGGGATAGCGGTCGCGGGGGTGTCGTTCGACACGATGATTGCCTCCTATCTGCTCAATCCCGGCAGAGCCTCGCATAGCCTCGATGCGATCGCGCTCGAATTTCTCAATTACAGAACTATCACCTATAAGGACGTTACCGGATCGGGCAAGAACCAGATCGGGTTTCAGGAGGTCGACATACAGGTCGCTGCACGGTATTCTGGCGAAGACGCCGACATTTCGCTCCGGCTCAAACAACTGTTGGAGCCCCGGCTCAGGGAACAGAACCTCGAGAAGCTGTTCCGTGAACTTGAAATGCCGCTCATGGAAGTCCTTGCAGACATAGAACGCACCGGGGTAAAGATCGACGCCGAGTTTTTAAGGCGCATGTCTAAGAAGCTCGAAAAAGAAACGGCGAAAATCACCGAAACCATCTATGAGCTTGCAGGCACAGAATTCAACATCAACTCGCCCAAGCAGCTCGCCGACATCCTGTTCGGGAAGCTCGGGCTCACCCCGGTTAAAAAGACTAAAACAGGATTTTCTACGGACGTCGACGTGCTCGAAGAGCTGTCTCACCTCCATGCGCTTCCTGCGGAAATACTCAGATACCGGACACTCTCGAAGCTGAAATCAACGTACATCGATGCCCTTCCAGCCATGATCAACCCGAAAACCGCTCGTCTCCACACCTCCCTCAACCAGACCGTCACTGCCACCGGGAGGCTCTCGAGCAGCGAGCCTAACCTCCAGAACATCCCTATCCGCACCGAGGTAGGCCGGGAGATCAGACGCGCCTTCATCGCTGAGCAGGGTGCTAGCCTGCTCTCGGCCGATTACTCCCAGATCGAGCTCCGCGTGCTTGCGCATATGAGCCAGGACCCGGCTTTGATCAAGACCTTCCATGAAGACCAGGACGTCCATACACGCACCGCATCGGAGATATTCGGCCTGCCGCCGGACGAGATCACGCCTGAAATGCGGCGAAAAGCAAAAGCCGTGAACTTCGGCATCATTTACGGGATCTCCGCATTCGGACTGGCCCAGGACATCGGCGTATCAAATACTGAGGCGAAGCGTTACATCGACAGTTACTTTACCCGGTATCCCAAGGTGCGGGAGTTTCTCGACAAGACCATCCAGGATGCAAAGGCTAACGGATACGTGACCACACTCTTAGGAAGGCGCCGCTTCATACCGGAGCTCTCCTCGTCTACGGCCTCGGTACGAAGTTTCGGCGAGCGTACGGCGGTCAACACGCCGATCCAGGGTACTGCCGCCGACCTGATCAAACTTGCGATGATACACATCCATCAACGGTTGCAGCAGGAGCACCTTCAATCTAAGATGATACTCCAGGTGCATGACGAGCTGGTATTCGAAGTGGCAGATAGCGAGATCGACCTTATGAAGAAGCTGGTCAAGGAGGAAATGGAGGGGGTTCTCGTACTTTCTGTACCCATCAGGGTGGACATGGGAGTGGGTAAGAATTGGGATGAGGCGCACTGATCACGTCAAATAAGTAAAGAAGCAACTTTGGACTAAGTGGGGCTGTGTCATCATTCATATGGCTTTTCTTCATGCATGTCCTACTTGAACTCGAACCTGTACTTGATGTCCGCCCCGGTGTCGCCCGTCGTCTCATCAATCTGGCCTTGCAGTGAAAAATGTCTGTCCAGCAAATACTCAATCCTGAAAATCTGCTCCGGAGTAGTGGAGCCCACGTTCGATGAATAGGTAAGATAGACCTTGTTCTGAACGACCTCCTTGCCAACGGTCACCCTCGGCACCGTGACGTCCCCCTTGTTCACGTAAGGATCCACCTGGAAACGGTCCAGGCCCGTCAGGCTCCGTGCGCTGCTTTCGACCACGTCCTGAAGTTGTCCCGTGGCAAAGTAGTACGCCTCGCTCATGCCAACGCTGCTCTCTTTGCCCTGGAGTTCCGTACTTGTTTTCCCGAGCGCAAGGAGGGACAGGATATCTGCATCGGGAAGCGAAGGTTCGGATATGAGCGCAACAACGGCCCTGTCCGCGGTCCCTGTAACGGCAAGCGTTATACGGTACTGCCGAGCCTGAATCTCTGCCTGGATGTCGAGAACGGGGTTCACCCGGTCCGGATCCACAAAGTCCGCGGACGCGTGGAGTATCGTGAACTCGTTTTTCCGGAAATATACGGTACCTTTCCTGGCTTCGAGCCTGCCAAGCAGCTGCGGTTGGTTCACCGTACCCCGCAGAAATACATCGACGTCGAGAGGTATCTTCGCGAGGTTGTTGTCAAGCAGGATGCTGTCCTTGCCGTAAAACCGGACATTGATCTGCGTATCACCGATCCAGCCAATATCCGTCTTCTTTTTCTGATGCAGTCCTTTCCCAATATCCACGAGCATGCTCTTCCAATCGACCCGTTTGTCATACCGTGCCCGCTTGATCATCACCTCACCCGTAAGGGACTGATCCGAAGCATTTCCATCGTAATTGAGTGCCCCTGACAGGGTGGCTGTGAGCCCCTCGGGATAACGGACCGCTACGTTCTCGAATGAAGCCTTCGCTGAGAAATCTTTAAGCGCGAGCTCTGCAAGCTGTACCCAGCCTGACATACTGAGGGTTCCGCCTCCCATCTCGCCCGTCAGAGAATCAGCCACGATCCGGCTTTTATCGAAGCTGACTTTTCCATTCAACGCCGAGAACTTTTGGTGAACATCCTTGATCTTGATCTCTCCGTTTTTTAGAATCAGCGTGCCATTTATATCGGGGTTCTTCCACTCGTCCTGTAGCGTCAATTTCATTTCTGCGACTCCGTCCGCATATTCCACTTCGTTGAACAAGAGCCTGAGGAGCGAGAGGTTCATATTTCCCGTAAACGCAAGATCCATATCCTTCATGATCCTTGCCCCTCCGGTGATGGAGATCTTCGTTCCGGGACCGCTGAGATTAAGCGATTTGATGACAAATTCGCCCGCATCAACGGCAAAAACGGCAGGCGAATCGTTGTTTAGCCGATAGTCTCCGACGACAAGACTGAGATGCTCGAGCGACGCCGTGCCGTGCAGCGCAGAAATGCTGGCGCCTGTGCCGTGCGCGGACACACGCCCGTCTGCAATCATCCTGGCTCTGCCAGCGAGGTCTTTGCTTCCCGCGAGGACGAATGGATCGATCGTATCCGACTTGACAGTTGCTTCAGCGCTCCAAGCATATGGCTGCCTGAGGGTTAAACGAGCGGTTATCCCAGCCCGGTCCTCGGCAAGCCATGACGTGAGCAGAAGCATATCATCTTTGATCTGCACCCCCGCGGTCAGCCCGCCGATGTCTGTCTGATGATACAACAGGTGGCCCATCTCCATGGATGCCGTAACTTGAGGATGAGAAAAACTTCCCGACGCATAGATTTGGAGGTCGAATTGTCCGTCGAATGGCAGGGATGCAGCATGATCAACCTCGGATAGCCTGACGTTCTGGCTTTCGAGGTCTGCGGAATATGTGCCATCAAAACCGATCCAGCCGGATGCTTTAACGGTACCGCTTCCCTTATTCAAAGAAACCTGAGGAAAGGAAATTTTACCCGTCGTAAGGGATGCGGATATGGTCCCCCGGGTGAACGATTCGCCGTAGACGGTGCCGTCGTCAAACAGAAGGCGACCGCTGCCTGTATACTCGCGTGCCGTCCCGTTGAAGGACAATTCACCCGTGGCATTCAGATGGAGCGGTATGGGAGCATAGATCAGCGCAACGATGCTTACTACGTCAGCACGGATGACTTTGAGCCGTGCGTCATAAACGGGTTCCTTCCCAGCCAGATCGATAGTCCCGTCGAAGATATAGCGGGACGCCTGTTGACGTATATCGGCGGAAAGGAGGCTTATTTTGTTCTCACGGTACTGGAGCCTGCCTTCTGCATTGTTGAACACAATACCCCGGATGGTGACGGGACCGGCCGCGAACGTCCCGTCAAACAGTGGTGCGGTCAAAGGCCCCGTCAGGTAACCGGTAACTCCAACCCTCCCTTCGAAAGGCAATGCAGTCAAAAAAGAGAGGGTCTGACTCTTCCCTGATGATTCCGCGGTAAGCCTGGAATCAAAGCCCCGCGACGGGTCCACCCTCCCCGTGAGCTGCAGCATGAGGTCCCCTGCATGGATATCAAAATGATTGATATTCAGTCCCTGGTTACCGTACCCAAGAGACGCGTTGATGTCGTTAATGATAATGTTCTTATCTCCACGGGAAAGCTTCCAGTTTGCGCCGGTGATTGTCATATTTTTCTTCCCGTAGGCAAACGAGAGTGACGTGTTCTGGAGAAGGAGATCACGGAACGGAAGGGCACTTAAGCTGCAGGTCCCGATGATTTCAGGATCGGATAGTTTCCCTCGTATGGTCGCGGATGCGTCGATGCGAGGTTCCGGCTGTTTCGGTTTTCGATACCGTTTCATGAAGTCTGTAAATTTCCCTATCGTCTGGGGACCGGACCGGATCCTGAGCTTCATATTCAGGTTTGCGTCAGGGGACAGTCCGGCGTTTCCGGATATCGTGACTGAGGCGTCCGCAGTTGAGAGTTCGAACGAATCAAACCGAAGCACGCTATGATCGTAACCTATGGCAGCACGGAATCTGCCTGACACTTCAGGATAGGCGCCCGTTGTAATCCGGACGTTGGAGTCGCTGATCGTGATTTTTCCGCTCTCGCTGGGGATACTGACCTTGGCGGTTACATTAACACCGGAAGCCACCAGCTGCGACGACGTGTTCATGTCGACATAGGATATCTTTCCCTGTTTCACTGTAATGGTGCGCAGGAGCAGGTTAAACCGTGCTGGGCCTCCTGTCTGCATGCGAGCAATGTTGGACCGTATTTGTTCGATCAGCGCGAGAAGAGGTATCTCTCCTTCCCGGGAGCGTTCAGCGTGAATGTGAAACTCGAGTATTTCGATGGACGGAATGCTTATTGTCTTGAACAGCAGGGGGAAAGGGTTGACATGTACTTTTACTTTACGGATGGAGACCGCCTGCTTCCCTCGCTCATCAGGAATCGCTATATCCCGAACCTCAAGATACATGGGGATAAGGTTGGCCCTGACCCAGCCGATCTGCGCCTGAGGTCCCAATACAGCCTGCAGTGGAGCGGCCACGTATGGTCTTATCCTGAGGGCGAACGCATCACTTTGCACGTACAGTTCGATTGCCCCAAGGAGGAGAACGAGGAGCACTGATATGATGCCAGCGACTTTTTTCATGACGGATACACGCGATCTCTATTTCTATAATACTCTATATGCTATTTTAAAACTTCAAGTAGAGCGTCTTTGATCCGTTCGAGCCGGACGCTGTCGGTAACTTTCTTCCTCAGGAGGTCCGTAACGTAGAATGAATCCATGACCCGCACGCCCTCGGTCACGATCTTCGCCGAACCGATATCCAGGTTGAGATCATAGAGCGTTTTGGCGACATGGTACAAAAAACCGACCCTGTCCCGCGCGCTAACATCGATGATAGTAAATGAATCGGAGGTGTCATTGTCAAATTCCACTAAGGGCGTTATCTCTGCAGTAAGGACTCGGGCGGGTACGTATATACCGGGCTCCGGGGGCCTATTAGCGCTCATGAGCGCGGCGCGAAGATCTGCGCTTACGCTCTCCCACGAGTCATCGTAGGTATAGACATTCCCCTCGGGATCGGTAATCTGGAAGGTATCGATCATCACCCCGTTTTTCGAGGTATACAGCTGTGCCCTGAGTATGTTGAGGTTTTTCGCTGCAATGGTGCCAGCAGTCCGGTAGAACATGCCGTAGGCATCGTACGCACAGACCGTAAGTTCCGTGTACCCTTTGTCAGGGTAATGCCGGTAATGGATAACGAGCTTTTCGTCGGGCAGGCGCTTCATGAACCCCATGTGATCGGTCACTTTGTGTACGGGGGTGTAAAGGATATACTGATCGGGCATGACGGCCAGAAAAGTGTCGACTTCCTGGGGAGAAAACCGGGCTTCAGCAGCCTTTTTGATCCTGGTCGAGGCTGCAATAAGTCTCGTTTGTTCCTCCTCGATGATCTGGACGCTCCGGTCAAGGTAATCGAACGTCCTCACGTAGAGATCCTGGAGAAGCGTCGCCTTCCATTGCGTCCAGGCCGTAGGGGTCACGGCCGAAATATCGGCGTATGTGAGCAGATAGAGCATTGCCAGATTCTCGCGGTCGCGGACGCGGCGCGAAAAATCGGCTATCACCTTCCGCTCGGTGAGCTCCCTGCGCTGGGACAAACTCGACATGAGAAGGTGGTTTCTGACGAGAAAGAGGACCCGTTCCCTGTCTTCGCCGCCAATGCCGAGGCGTGTGAGTATCGTTTCCGCGAGATCGACCCCTTTGTACTCATGCCCGGTGCGATATGCCTTCCCCAAATCATGGAGCAACACGGCGAGAACGAGTATCCATCGTTTCTTAAGACTTTTAAACGCATCGTAAAGTGTGGCCAGACCGGGATAGCTTCCCATCCAAAGGTTCTGAAGGTTCCGGATTGCGATAAGGATGTGTTCGTCCACGGTGTACAGGTGGTAATAGTCGTGTTTGGCAAGCGCTTGTATGGACCGAAACTCCGGCAGATACCTCCCGAGGATGCGCAGGTCTTTCATGAGCGTAAGCGTTTCCGAGAGGTTGTCGGGATTATCCAGAATAGAGAGGAACGACGATGCAGCTTCCGGCGACGTTCTCACTTCATCGCCGATCCTGCATCCGCGAACCATGTTTTTGAGATTTTCCGAGAACACGGCATGGCGTGACTGAGCTACTGCGAACGCCGTTATGATCAGGGACGGGTTATCACGGCATGTATTTCCAGAGGCTGGAGCGAGGGTCCTGCCAATGAGCGAAAACGAGCCGAGAGACAAGGTTCGTGTATACCAGCGACGAACGGGCTTGCGAAGCACGGCATCGGACACGATTGTTGAAAACTCTCGAATGTTACGGGCATGGATGAAATAAGTTTTCATAAATCGCTCGACGGCAAGCAGGTGCGCCGAGTCCCGGTAGTGAAAGTCTTTTGCAGCCTGTTCCTGCAGGTCGAAGGTAAGATGGTCGTTCTTGCGGCCGGTGAGGTAATGGATCTCGTTCCTCACTCGCCAGAGAAAGTTACGGGACCGCAAAAAAACGGCATATTGGCCATACGTAATGACACCGGCAGAAATGAGATCAGCAATCGAAGATACCCGGAAGTGCACGAAAGATATCCACAGCGCGGTATGAAAATCTCGTAGTCCCCCAGCCCCTTCTTTTATGTTCGGTTCCCGCAGGTAGATGGAACCGCCGTATTTCTGGCGCGTTGCGTTCCGTTCCGAGATTTTATCGGTAATAAAAGAAGAGGCCTTCCAGAAGAATACGTCGCTCTGCATGGATCTCAAGAACGATGCGTAAAGCGCCGGGTCGCCGGCAATAAGGCGTGATTCAATCAGGGACGTGCGGATCTTGATATCCTGCCGCGCAAGCGACACGCATTCTGGAGTACTCCGCACACTGTAACCAATGTCCAGACCCGCGTCCCAGAGCCAATAGAGGAGTTCGGGAGAACGCTTTCTGTCCTTCTCGTCGCGGCAGAGGAACATGATGTCGATATCCGAATGCGGGTTCAGTTCTCCCCTGCCATAGCCTCCGATGGCGAGAAGGGCGGGCACGGGGCCCGTTGCCACCAGACGGGCATATGCCTCGCGGAGCGTGCGGTCGATAAGGCTCGTACGCAGCTGTACCACCTCACTACCGCCTGAGCCGGAAAAGTGTGCTTTCCGGATACGAGCGCCTTCTTCGTCGAGCAGCGCTTTAATGGTGTCGGAATGTTTCGGGGATAGCGTATGATCCAAGGAGCTCACAGTAAGAAAACCAACGGAAAATGAAAAACCATGGAGACAGTGTGATGCTGAAGATCGATTATCATAAGACCATGATATTCCGTTATCATTGCCTCTCGATGCCAATGTGGTCTATCTATTTAATCCCTTTAAAACTGATGGATTTTATCTCGTCCATCGTCAGCATGAAGCTTCCAAAACGGGACTCGCCGTAGACCCGAGCATCGGAATCGATTTCAAAAACCGTCTCGGTGCCGTCCGTAAGCCGTGCGGTGACCTTTACCTTCCGGTCCTTTTTTTCTCCCACTGTCAGTTCCTTCACACGCTCGAACGGCATAGTGATCTGGGCCAGTCCCATGTAACCAGCGAAGTGGATTCTCCCCTCCCAACTGAACTTTTCCCCTTCAATCTTATTGCCGGAGGTATCCGTCACAACAACCATGAAATTTTTATCAACCCGAGGTGCCTTCTCGAATCCCCCGCCTTTCCCTCCCATGGCAGTAAGGAGGATAATAACTGATACCATGAGAGCAGCGGATGCCCATCTCTTGTGCATGATGAGACTCCTTTCAGAATCAAGGGGTTATTGTCCGTTTCTGCTGATAATTAAGATTACCACAACGATAGGAGCCTTTCAAGAAAAAAGCTTGCAAACAGAGGACGGTTTCTGTAAGGTAAACAGGAATGTAAATAAGAGGGGAGCTGCAGTGACTGAGAATTTTGTAAAACTCGTTGATCTCATGGCCCGGCTGCGCGGCCCTGATGGGTGTCCCTGGGACCGCAAGCAGACCACTGAATCTCTCAAGCCTTTCCTGATCGAGGAATGCTACGAGGTGATTGACGCCCTTGACGAAGGCGATCCGCGAAAAGTGAAGGAAGAGCTCGGGGACCTCCTGTTCCAGATTGTATTTCACGCCCGGATCGCGGAAGAGACCGGGCAGTTCACGATGCGGGACGTGATCGATGCCAATCTGGAAAAGATGATCAGACGCCACCCCCATGTGTTCGGGGACGTAAAGCTCTCGACGGACAAGGAAGTCCTCGCCACTTGGGAAGAGATCAAAAAAAAAGAAAAAGGATACGAGCAAAGAACATCCATCCTCGAGGGCGTGCCGCGGCACCTCCCCTCCCTTCTCCGTGCCCACAGCCTTCAGGAACGTGCTGCGCGAGTGGGATTTGACTGGAGCAGGATAGACGAGGCCCTGCCCAAGCTCGATGAGGAGATGGCGGAGTTCAAGGAATCGCTCAAAAAAGAAGACGCCGCGGGTATCGAAGAAGAGCTCGGAGACATCTTCTTCATGCTCGTGAATATTTCACGGTTCCTCGGGATCAACCCCGAGGATGCCCTCCGGAAAACCATCAGCAAGTTCATTCGTCGCTTCAGGTACATAGAAGAAAACGCCGCAGACGCAGGAATGCAGTTGAGCGACATGACTCTCGACGAGATGGAAAAACTTTGGCAAGAGGCAAAGAGGAAATGAGGTTCAAAAAAGCATTGCCGGCCAATTCGAACCGACAAATTCGAAATAATAGACTGCTTTGAATCCTCAAGACAATTCTTTTTCATTTATTATGTATTCTTGATTCCATTTATATCATGGCTTCGGTGAATGAATGGCCATCTTATGCACGTCCTCTGCCGCCTCCATGAGAGCCTCGGCCAACGTAGGATGGGCATGGATCATATGGCCAAGGTCCTTGGCCGTTGCACCCATCTTCATCGCCAGCGCGCCTTCGTGAATGAGGTCGGCTGCATGTGCGCCGCAAATATGCACCCCGAGCACTTTATCGGTGGCTTCGTCGGAGATCACTTTTACCATTCCGGTGATCTCGCCCATGGCATGGGCCCTTCCGAGCCTCCTGAACTGGAACCTGCCAACCCTATACTTTATGCCCTTCTCGATCGCCTGCTTTTCCCTTATGCCTACACTCCCGATCTCGGGCATGGTGAATATGCCTGCCGGAACCACTGCGTAATCCATGTTCTCGTCACCCCCAAGGGCGTTTTCCACGGCCACGAGACCCTGATGGGAGGCCACATGCGCGAGCATGATTTTCCCCGTTACGTCTCCGATTGCGTATATGCCGGGGACGTTTGTTTCCATCTTGCTGTTTACGGTAATCTCGCCACGGTTGCCCTTGTTGACACCGATAGTCTCGAGGCCTATGTTCTCGCTGTTCAGGGCGCGGCCGATGGAGGTTAGGATCATCTCCGTTTTTATCTGCTGACCGTTGCTTAAAGTAGCTGCCATCATGCCGTCTACACCCTTCTCGATCTTCTCCACGCTGGCATTGGCAATGAACTTGATTTTTTTCTTCTTAAACTCTCGTTCAATGATATCTGACATCTCCTCGTCCTCAGTAGACACGGCACGGGACACCATCTCCACCAGTGTCACCTCGGATCCAAAGGTCCGGTAGAGGAAGGCAAACTCGGAGCCTATCACTCCGCAGCCGACGATAAGAAGACTTTTGGGAATTTTTTTGAACTGCACGGCATCATCGCTCGTGATCACGCTCTCACCATCGAAAGGGAAACCTGCTAGCTTCGCGGGACGCGATCCCGTTGCGATGATGACCTTGTCCGATTTTACGTCCATGGTGGTGCCGTCTTTCTGAACAACACGAACCACATCAGGCGAGAGCAGTGAGCCTCGGCCTTCGATCAACGAAATACCCCAGCTTTTGAACAGCCCTTTAATGCCCATCACCTGCGTTGAGACGACCCTATCCTTGCGCTCTCGTATCTTAGCGAGATTGTACGACACGGCACCGCCGATCTCGAGACCGAATTCCTCGGCCCGGCGCACATGCTCGAGCCCCTCCGCCGAGGCAATAAGCGTCTTCGTCGGCACACAGCCCCAGTTCAGACACGTGCCGCCCACTTCCGAGCTCTCAATAACCGTCACCTGCGCGCCTTTCTGCGCCGCTCGTATCGCTGCCACATAACCGCCTGGACCTGAGCCTATGATCGTCAATTTCACCGTCATGTTCTGCTCCTTGAGTAGGTAAGGACTTGTTTCTTGTTCAACCGCGGGGATGCTAGAGACCCCGGGATCCGCATCTTTGAATCATGAGGCCTCTATGTACTCCGCGCTAAATCGTTCTTGTCTGTCAGATGGTGGATAGAAAAAAGGTAGAGTAAATACTCTCCCTTCCGGTCGTTGCTCTGTATGGGGCAGCGGCTGATGTGACTGTATTCTATTTTTACTTCCCCTCTTCTTCTTTCAGGAACTTCTCGTACTCCGACTTGCTCATCAGGTCATTAAGCTCCGAAGGGTCGTTCATCTCAAGCGTCACGAGCCAGCCGTTCCCGTATGGGTCTTCATTGATGATCTCTGGTGAATCTGCCAGGTCCTCGTTTACCTCCACGACCGTGCCCGACACAGGGCTGATGACCGGTGAGGTCGCCTTCGTGGACTCTATCTCGGAGAGTTCAGAATCCGCATCGATTTCTGTATCAGACTCGGGCAGATCGACATAAACGATATCACCCATCTGCTGCTGCGCAAAGTCGGTGATACCGATGGTTGCACGCTTCCCTTCGACCCGCACCCAAGCATGTTCTCGATGGTATTTTATATCGTCAGGATTCATGTGAACCTCCAGGATATGAACGTGGTGAGAATGAGTCTGTTTTTAGCCCAAGCGCATATTTTTGTCAAGCAAAAAAATGGAAATGGATTTTTCGATTTCTTCACGTAAAAAGGGGATGCGTTTCTTCGCATCCCCTTCTCTTGATCGGCACTTATTTCGGATCGTCTCAGACCGCGACGGGTTCCTGCTCCTCTGATTTTTTCTCCGCGGCCGCGGCGTGCGCTTCCACCATCGTGATCGCCTTCTTGGGGCACCGGGACTCGCACATCCTGCAGCCGATGCACTTCTCCTGGTTGACCACATGGACTGCCCGGATGTCGCCGGAGATCGCATTTACGGGGCAAACCTTTGCACAGACATCGATACCTACGCACTTTGCCGGGTCGATATAGGCCTTGGGACGTAGGGGGATATAATCCTTGATCGCGCTCGTCGGACACTTCTTGACGCAGAGTCCGCAGACGATGCACTTGTCGTGATCGATCCGGGCGAGATTATTGTCGATCTTGATGGCGTCCACCGGGCAGGTCCGAACGCAGATGCCGCAGGCGATGCAGCCCACCTGGCACTTCTTCTTGACATCCACGCCCTTGTCCCTGCTGTGGCAGCTTATGACGACCGCTTTGGAGGCCTTGGCGAGTTCAATGACCTGCTTGGGACAGGCGGCCACGCATTTTCCGCAGGCCGTGCATTTCTCCGGATTAATAATCGGCAGGTTGTCCGCGCTCATCGTGATCGCATCAAACGGGCAGGCGCGCATGCAGGTGGCATAACCAAGACAGCCGTATTCACATGATTTATCACCGCCCGCAGCCAGCACCGCTGCCGTACAGTCCTGCACGCCCGTATAAATAAACTTTCTCTGGCTCAGGGATGTCCCGCCCTGGCAGAAAACGCGCGCAATCTTGGGATCCATCTTCTCAGCCTTCTTGCCGGTAATCACCGCGATCTTTTCCGCGACGGCGGATTTGCCCGGTGCGCAGAGACTGACCGCTACGTCCGGGTTCCCCACCACCGCCTCGGCATATCCCATGCAGCCGGCAAAACCGCAGGCCCCGCAATTGGCTCCCGGCAGAGTCTCACGAACCTGTTCGACCTTGGGGTCGACCTTCACCACAAACCGCGAGGCGACGAGAGCAAGGGCCACACCAAAAACGATACCGAGTCCTGCGAGCACGATCAACGTTAAATAAACCGTAGACATGGGCACGATTCCCGTGGGATCCACCGGAACTTCGGCGCCGACGAGGGGCACCAGCTTATTCGCGAAAATGGAGAGTGCGCGGGAGAGGACCTGCATCAGGACATTCATTAATTGTTCATACATGGCATTTACCCTTGTGTTTGCCACCAAGGCACGATGAAAATATGACTCCTCACTTCTTGCCTTCTCGCCTTTGCAGCAGGATTTTTTATCTTTACAGCGTGATCATCCCCGAGAATCCGAGAAACGCCAGGGCAATAAGCCCGGTCAGAACGAATGAAATGGGGAGACCCTGGAACGACTTCGGCACGTCTGCAAGTTCAAGTTTTTCCCGGATGCTTGCCATGATGATGAGCGCCATGCTGAAACCAAGACCCGACCCCACAGCGAGCGCCATGCTCTCGAAAAGGCTGTAATTTTCATCGGCGTTCAGGAGGGGGACAGCCAGAATGATACAATTCGTCACGATGAGAGCGAGGTAAATGCCCAGCTTATAGTAAAGCGCGGGGGCCACCTTTTTCATGATCGTATCAGCCGCCTGCACAAAGGCGGCCACCACGCCGATGAAGATAACGATCTTCAGGAATCCGAGGTTATAGGGAACCATGATGTAGGTCCAAATGACCCAGTTGAGGACCGCCTCGACAAGCATGACCGCCGTAAAGGTAAAACTCATTCCCACCGCTGTTTCCATTCTTTTCGTAACGCCGAAAAAGATGCAGAGGCCAAGGTAGCGGGAAAACACGAAATTGTTAATGAGCGCTGACGCGATAAATATGGTAAGAACATGCTGCCACATAAGAGCCTCCGGTTATATGGTTCGGAGTGAATCTTTAATTACTACACCACACTCCGCACTTCCTAATGGTGTCCGCCGCCGCCGCCGCCCGTGCCACCGAAAAACTTGCGGTCAATCCAGTTGAGCCAGCCCATCATGAGACCCATGGCGAAGAAGCCGCCCGTCGGCATGATCATGATGAGCAGCGGTTTTGTTGGCAAGATCTGGGCGCCCCAGAGCGACCCTTTTCCCAAAAACTCCCTGAACACGCCGAGAAGCATCAGGGCGAGGAGAAAACCGACACCCATTCCCACCCCGTCAACAAAGGACGGCAGGAGTTTGTTCTTGCTCGCGAACATCTCCGCCCGGGAAAGAATAATGGCAAAGGCGACGATGAGCATGATATAGAGACCCATTTCCTTGTATACCGCCCGCTGGTAGGCCGACATGACCAGGTCGATTACCGTGACCCAGGTGGCGGTAATGAACACATACGAGGGAATACGTACTTTCGGGTTGATAAAATTCCGCAAGAGGGAAACCGTCACATTCGTCATGGTCATGACGAACAGGACAGCGACACCCATCAAAAATCCGTTTTTCACACCGCTCGTGACAGCCACAGCCGGGCATAGAGAGAGTGCAAGCCTGAATACCGGGTTTTCGCCGAAGACGCCGTTTTTGAAAAGTTTCCCTAAACTGACATTGTTGCTCACTTCGTCACCCCCTGCACCGCGACCTTTAGGCCTGCGCCGTACTTGTCCACAAGCATCTGCACAGCGTCTTTGACGCCGTTCGTCACGCCACGACTGGAATAGGTGGCGCCGGATACGGCCTGGATGTTTTCCTTGGTCTCGCCTTTGATCAGGACGATCTGCGAAAGCCCCTTGCCCTTGAATTGGTCGAGAAAGCTCTTTTCCAGGACCTGGTCTCCGAGGCCGGGTGTCTCATTCATATCCAGGACCTTGACGTCCCTGATCTTCATGTCGGGGCCGATCGAAACGAGCATCTTGATGAAGCTTGAATAGCCCTTGCCCGCGGTCTCCGCGATCGAAGCGACCTGCTTCCCGCCCGCGGTCGCCTGATAATACTCGTAGGGCTTGTTGTTGACGGTCCACGTGCCTGCCGGTTTAATGGGATCAGTGGCATTGGGCGCCATCTCTTTCAGGGCCTCTTCCTTTTCATGCTTCTCCGCCTGAAACCGGACCGGATACGTACGCTGATAGGTCATGCTCATGATGACACCGGCCACGACAAAAATCGCCACGAGCGGCAGGGTTATCTTCAGTATATTCTTCATTTCTTCACCCCCTTGGCCTCGACCTTGCCGAAGACCCGGCTCTTCATGCCCCGGTCAAGGAGAGGCGCAAAGCAGTTCATGAGGAGGATAGCGAACATGACGCCCTCGGGGTAGCCTCCCTTGAGGCGGATCAGCACCGTAAGAACACCGCAGGCAATGCCGAAAACGATCTGCGCATTGCGGATCGAAGGCCCCGTCACGTAATCCGTTGCCATATAGAAGGCGCCGAGGACCAATCCGCCTGACATCATATGGAAGATCGCGTCGCCTGTGAAAAGGCCTTCCTTGCCGCCGAAGATCCAGGCGAGGACGCCGACGGTTGCAATGAAGGAGACCGGGATGTGCCAGGTGATATACCGTTTCATCAGCAGGAATGCAGCTCCGAGGAGAAGCGCTATGACCGACGTCTCGCCCAGCGATCCTGCTCGATTTCCGAGGAAGAGATCCTGGTACAGGGCGGCCTTCGTGTGGTAGATCTCAAGGAGCTTGGACATCCCCTCTTCTTTAAGGATAACCAGCGGCGTAGCCGTCGTTTTGGCGTCGAACGCCATGAACGAAGTGACCGGTGCGACGTAGGTGGTCATGACTTTTGCGAAGCTGATCAGGACAAAAGCACGTCCAACGAGCGCCGGGTTGAAAATATTGAAGCCGAGACCCCCGAAGAGCTGTTTGGCAATCATGATTGCAACAATGGACGCGACGAACGGGATGTAAAGCGGAGCATTGGCGGGAAGGTTCAAGGCCAGGAGCAGGCCTGTCAGGAACGCGCTTCCGTCGGAGATGGTGATGGGCTTTTTCAGGATCCACTGCATCCCGGCCTCAGCCAGGAGAGATGTCACGAGACAGACGAGAATGACCATGATGGCCGGCAAGCCGAAGTAATACACCGACATGAGCGTCGCGGGAAGGAGCGCTCCGCTGACGGTCCACATGATCTTGGCGGTGCTCTCCTCGGCGCGCATGTGGGGTCCGATCGATACGATCAGCTTGGGTGGTTCTTTCGGTAATACCTTTGCAGGTGCTTCCATGCAGGGCCCCTCTCTCTGTAATGGCACGGAGCAGCGGGCACGGGCAAGTTATTTATTCTCCCTTCCCCTTGCTCTCTGCTCTTTCAGTTCTTCTTCTTTGCCAGTTCCTTCTTCGCTTTCTTTACCCACTGAACCATAGGCCGGTTCGCCGGACAGACGAAGGTGCAGGAACCGCACTCAAAACAATCCATCAGATTATATTCCTTGGCGTCTTCATAACGGCCCTTCTCGATGTAGATTCCGATATAGGAAGGCTGGAGCTTCATGGGGCATGCGTCGATACACCGGGCGCAGCGGATGCAGGGGCCGTACGACTTGGTGCTGACCTCGGACTTCGGGAGGACCAGGATGCCAGAGGTCCCCTTGATCACGGGCACATCGAGCGTATACTGGCTCATGCCCATCATAGGCCCTCCGGAGATGACCTTAGCCGCAGAATCAGTAAGGCCGCCTGCCTCCTCAATGAGTTGGGAGAACGGGGTCCCGATCCGTGCAAGGAAGTTCTTGGGGTCTTTCACCCCCCTGCCGGTCACGGTCACATAACGCTCGATAAGCGGCTTGCCGTAGCGTACGGCTTCGTAGATGGCTTCGGCAGTGCCTACGTTCTGCACCACGACACCAACATCCATGGGCAGACCGCCTGCCGGAACGGTCCTGCCGGCGATGGCTTTGATAAGCATCTTTTCGGCGCCCTGGGGGTATTTTACCTTGACGGGCCAGACCTTGATCTCGGGAGACCCGGCTGCAGCCTTGCTCATGGCTTCGATAGCGTCGGGTTTGTTCGATTCGATGCCGATATAGCCCTTACTCACGTTCAGTATCCGCATGAGGATCTTGAGGCCATCAACTATTTCCTTCGACTTCTCAAGCATGAGCCGATGGTCGGAGGTGAGATACGGTTCGCACTCCGCTCCATTCAGGATCACCACGTCGATCGGCTTCTCTTTGGGAGGTGAGAGTTTCACATGGGTAGGGAATGTGGCGCCGCCCATCCCTACGATGCCGGCATCCTGAACAAGCTTTTTGAGCTCATCGGGGCTCAGCAGGTTGTAATCCGGATTTTCTTTTAAGCCTGCTACCCACTCGTCCTTCCCGTCGCTCTCAATCACCACCGAAGGCATGTCTACACCGAGCGTATGCGGGAAGCTGCCGATGGCAATTACTTTGCCGGAAACCGATGCATGAACAGGAGCGGACACAAAACCGGTGGTCTCACCGATCTTCTCTCCTTTTTTTATTTCCTGACCTACGACAACAAGTGGTTTAGTAGGGGCTCCGATATGCTGGCTGAGTGGGATTACTGCTCTTTTTGGGATTGCTGCGACGACGGTTGGTTTGTGTTCGGTGAGCTGCTTGTTACCAGCGGGATGCACGCCCCCACTGAATGTATCATGTGCTTTAATGGTTGTGGCTTCCATTCTGTCTCACCTGCCGTTATGTTATAAACTAATGAAATTATAACTTGAGAATTTCTAAAAGCCGCAAAGTTTATAACAGAATGGAGCCTATGTGTCAAGCAATTTTTTGTTTACGGATATGCGGTTAGCGCGCTTAACTGTTCCAATTTTGAACAGCCTTGCCCTTCTTGAACTGTTTCAGCGTCGCTATCATAAAGACAACGAGCAAAAACCGCGCTGGTATCAGCACGGAAGATATAGCCCTCGAAAAACTGATGCGTGCATATGCCCGCGTTCCCCGTTCCTTGAGCGCAACCATACTGCGCCGAGGCGACGGGATACTGTCTGTCTACGGATGAACTGCCTCTTTGCACGCCAGAGACGACAACGATGCCGGTTACGCTACCTGAACGACTTCCTTTACCTCGGGGAGATGCTGTTTAAGGTATTTTTCCACCCCCATCTTGAGGGTCATCGTGGACATGGGGCAGGACCCGCACGCGCCTTTCAGCCGCACTTTGATTGTCCCGTTTTCTTCAACGCTTACGAGCTCGATATCTCCGCCATCTCTCTGGAGTGCAGGACGTACTTGTTTCAGGGCTTCTTCAACTGTTTCTCTGTTCATGACATATTCTCCTTCCTGATGATAATACGTAATGGTAGAATTCGTAATTCATTATACACTTATTTAATCCTGTTTTACAAAAATTTTTATGATAGAAATCATAATAATGTGATTATATTTCGTTGGTCTTTGCATCACATTCTTATTGACAGTTGTCTTGTGTTTTGATATTTTAGAAAAGAATCGAGGCGATGGAGTTCGCCTAAAACCGCCCTGGATCAGCTGGGCTGATGACTCCTACTCTCCATAATGATGATGAGGGCAGGAGTTTTTTTGTGCCCTGAAGGGGTCCGCCTATGCATGAAGTCTGGGGAATGGCCGCGCTCTGGCTGGGTCTGGCCTTGCTCGCTACCCTTCTATCCATCTGGCTCAGGATCGCCACGGCGCTCTCCGAAATCGTCGTCGGCACCGTGGCCCAGCTCTTCATTGGCGCTGCAATCGGCGCATCCCTCGGTTCCAACGAACCTTGGATCAAATTCCTTTCCGGCACCGGCGCGATTGTTCTTACCTTTCTGGCGGGTGCAGAGCTCGACCCGGTCGTATTCCAAGCGAAGCTCAAGGAAGCAACAGCAATCGGCTTTATCTCTTTCCTCGCGCCTTTTCTCGGCTGCACCGCAGCC
>DATJZV010000155.1:0-3064 GCA_035498715.1 Nitrospirota bacterium | reverse complement strand
GGCGAAAAGAAGCTGAGCCACGAATTCGTATTACAGGTCCGCAAATTCCTGTTATTTGACACGAATTGTCTGGCTGTGGTTAACCACCAAGACTCCAGGACACCAAGACAGGCCTGAGTGTCTTGGTGTCTTAGCCCGCTTTTCTCACCAATAAGCTAGAAAAGGCTGTTTCCTTGTGGCATAAGAAGTTTGACAAGAACCACTTGAGCCACTGGAAGGAGACAGCCTTATGGAAACACAGTGTACCCCAACCCAGCTTGAATTTCACGCGCTAGGACGACGAGAAGTGGTGGGCAAATTCGATGGTGGAACTATCACCTCGGATGCCGGCGGTCTGCTTCTGCGTGAAACCGAAAAGCGAACCGGGATCCTATCGGGATTCGCAAGATGTTTTGAAGATTTGCGGAATCCCGACCTGATCGAGCACACGGTGGCTGAGTTGGTAGCGCAGCGCATATACGGATTGGCTTTGGGCTATGAGGATCTCAACGACCATGACGACTTGAGGCGAGATCCTCTTTTTGCCGTGCTCGTGGGGAAGGGAGATCCGGAAGGCGAAAAACGAGAGCGGGAGCGGGATCGAGGGAAGGCATCGGCAGGCAAGAGTACGTTGAACCGGCTGGAACTTACGCCCGCCGAGCCGACACTGGCAGAATTGCGATACAAGAAAATCATCATGAAGTCGGAGGAGATCGATCGATTGATGGTAGATGTTTTTCTACAAGCGCATGCCGAAGCCCCGGAAGAAATCGTTCTGGATGTGGACGCAACGGATGATCCGCTGCACGGAAACCAGGAAGGGAGATTCTTCCACGGTTACTACATGAACTACTGCTATCTGCCGCTTTACATTTTCTGCGGGGAGTTTCTGCTCTGTGCACGCTTGCGGCCGAGCAATATAGACGCCTCGGAAGGTACGGCAGAAGAAGTGGAGCGAATCGTAGGGCAGATCCGCAAGGCATGGCCTGACGTGAATATTGTCGTGCGTGGGGACTCGGGTTTTTGTCGTGACGGCATCATGACCTGGTGCGAGGGCGCGAAGATTGATTATGTCTTCGGGCTGGCAAAGAACGAACGGCTCAAGGCGATGATTGCGGAAGAGCTGAAACGAGCTCAGGAGTTGTATGAGGAGACGAAGGCAGCCAGTCGTGTTTTCAAAGACTTCCGTTACGAGACGCGGGAGAGTTGGACTCGAGAACGTCGGGTGGTAGCAAAGGCAGAACATCTGGACAAGGGAGCCAATCCGCGGTTTGTCGTCACGTCCATCGGAACCGAACAGATGGAAGCGAGGACACTCTACGAGCGATTGTATTGTGGGCGCGGCGATATGGAGAATCGGATCAAGGAACAGCAGCTGTGGCTGTTCGCTGATCGCACCAGCGCTGGTAAGATGAGAGCCAATCAGCTCCGGCTCTATTTTTCTTCGGTTGCCTACATGCTGATGCAGGCCTTGCGGCGCCTGGGATTGCAGGGCACACAGATGGCCGCGGCACAATGCAATACGATCCGGCTGAAGTTGCTCAAGATAGGAGCACAGGTAAAGGTCACAGTGCGTAAGGTGTGGATTTCATTGGCGGGAGGTTATCCGTACGTCGATCTCTTTCAACAAGTCTTCCGAAATCTTCAGGCTGCGAGCCTTCGCTGCTGAGAACATAGCGTAACCTCCATCTGGGACCAGCTATTTGCCGAGGTGTGTTCAGATCACACAAATCATGATAAATCAGCATGATATGAGGATTCTCCGTTTAAAGATGAGCCGAGAAAAAAGGCCTATTTGCGGAGTTCCGCAGACTTTGGGAGCGTAACTTTATTCGCGGCGGCCATCAGTGTCCTTTCTCGCTCATTGGTGAGAAAAGCGGGTTAGGACAAATTCTACGCGTTTCTCTTTTCAGTCGGCCCGTTATAGGGGACAATAACAATTCACTAAGACAGGTCAAGTCGCTGGCTCAGGGTGTCCGACTGATAAAAGGAGACAAGCAATGCCCAAGACCGAGAAGGAACAATGCCCGGGCTGCCGCGGGACCGGGAAATGCATCCGGTGCGATGGTTCGGGCCACATGGTCAGAAATCTGCCCACGCCTTATGCTGTGATTTCCGGGAGCGTCAGGGGAAGCTCGCAAACCGGAACGCGAAGACCCTGCACCAAGTGCATGGGCAGCGGTACGTGCCAGACCTGCCACGGCACCGGCAAGAAGGAATGACGGCGGCATCTCAAGGACAGACCAGACGGTAGCGGAAGCAGCTCGTCACGTGATCGTTGACCATGCCGGTAGCCTGCATGTGGGCATACATGATCGTCGAGCCGACAAACTTGAAACCACGATCCCGCAGGTCCTTGCTGAGCGCGTCGGACTCCGGCGAGGTCGCCTGTATTTGTGACAGGCCTCTGACTCGGTTCCGGATGGGCCGGCCGCCGACAAACCGCCAGATATAGGAATCGAAGGAGTCGAATTCTTCCTGCACCTCCAGGAAGCAGCGGGCATTCGTTATGGCGGCCTGAATCTTTAGCCGGTTGCGAATGATGCCGGGATCCCCAAGCAGCCTCAGCACGTCCTTCTCGGAATAACGCGCGACTTCGCCAGGATCGAACCCGCGGAATGCTTTGCGAAAGTTCTCGCGCTTTCCGAGAATGGTCGACCAACTCAAGCCCGCCTGCATTCCTTCCAGCACAAGAAACTCGAAGAGCTTCCGGTCGTCGTGCAGAGGGACGCCCCATTCCTCGTCGTGATACCTGATCATCAAGGGGTCAGTACCCGTCCAAAGGCACCTCTTCAGTCCCTTCGCCATATCGATGCTTCTATTCATCCTTTAGAGTACGTTCCATCAGTTCACGAATCGCCTCGCGGGGCGAAATGTCGCCTTTGAGCAGGCGGTGTATCTGGGCCGTGATGGGCATCTCGATGCCGCGCTCGGCGGCGAGCAGAATGGTTGCGTCGGTGGTCCTTACCCCCTCTGCAACCATGCGCATAGATCCGATGATTTCGGCAAGTTTGCGGCCCCGCCCAAGCTCGATTCCCACCATGCGATTTCGGCTGAGGTCTCCAGTGCACGTCAGCACGAGGTC
>DATJZV010000154.1:0-3634 GCA_035498715.1 Nitrospirota bacterium | reverse complement strand
TGTGGGACATGACCTGCAGCTCGCCGCCGACCTCCCGGCTGGCCGCGGCAAACGCGGTCCCCATGCTGAAATCGCCGGCATCCAGTGTCAGCACCGGTCCCTGGCTCTCGCGGGCCTTCTTCCGCGTCGCGATCACCGTGGCGACGCGTGCGTACCCACCCCTCGTCGTGTCGTCGTTCGGCGTCAATGGCGTGTAGTCCGAGGCCGGACCCATGCCGATGAAACTTGAGTGCATGTCGTTGGTGTGCAGGATGGTGAAAGTCTTCTTCCCGTCCACTGCCGCGGACAGGAATCCCGGCAGCAAGATCGACGCGCTGAGTGCCGCTGAGCCAACTATGAACTCGCGCCGGGATATCGTATTGCCTGGCCCGAGGGTGAAACTTTTCTTCCCATTTGAAATTGCGGCTGGTTTTTTGTCTCTTTTTTTCATTGGCGTCTCTCCTTTTTGTTCAGGACCCATCGGTAGTGCTCCTACGGTCGTGACGATCCCGGCAATCCAATAGAAAATATTATGACGTTTTATTCCCGCCCTCAATAGACTCCAAGGCCATGGTGGAGGCGTTAGAGAAAGCTTTAGCCGGGTTTCCTTTGCATCCAGTTGCGCTATTGCGATTGACAGTTTTCATCATAACCGATCGTATTTGTTCCATCTGAACCAGGATTTAGGCCGCACCCTTTCCAAGCGGGTGCGGCCTTTTCAATAAAATTTGTTAGTCACTTAGAGACTGTATTGATGGCCTTTCCTGCTCGAACGGGTCCTTGGCCGGCTGTGCTGCCGGTTTTGCTGACATCGTACCCGGAAGAATCTCGAAGATAGGGTCGAATTGAACCAGCATCCCCCTCAGTTGGTCGAATGGCTTACGATCGCCGTCAAACTTTGCCTTGCCTGATTTGAGCAGATCGTCAAAGGTGGCCTTACCCCCCATTACGCTCTCAAGATCGGTACGATTGACGGTAATGGTAAGATCGGGGTTCTTTGCTTGCTGCCCCTTGATGTTGGTGAGCGTCGAATTGCTCAATTCAACCACGTACTTCTCGCCATTGTCCGGCGTCACCAGGTTGATGACAAACTTCATCCCTGCTGCCTTTTTGCTGTCCAGGCGGATGCCCATATAATCGAGCCAGAGGTCCGTTGTCATCGCCCGTATCGTATCCGGCCCGGTCCCCTTGGGCGGTACACCACCGGGAATCCCGTGACGGAGTTCATAGGCACCGGCGAGGAAGCTGTTGCGCAAGCTTGGACTTTCCTTCTGGTAGCCGATCTGTTCGTAGGCGTCAGCCAGCAGGTCCTTGGCTTTCTGGTTTTTGGGTTCGGCATAAACCAGCTTATTGAGAATTTCCACGGCTTCACGGTACTTGCCTTTACCGATCAGTTCTTTCCCCTTGGCCATGATCTTCTTGGCGCCACCCATCATCTCCACATACAGAGGGGCCGAATCTTTCGGTGAGAGCGGGGTCAGCGTTGCCGGATTGGCATCCCAGTAACCCAGGTAGCGGTTGATGACTGCCCGGCTGTTGTGCTCTTCGGAACCGTGGTAGCTGTGGGCGGCCCACTGATCCTGCAGGCTCTTGGGCAGTTTGTAGACATTTTGAATTTCGTTGATGGTTACGCCTTTATTGGCCTGATGCAGCACCTGATTGTTGAGGTTCGCATAGCCGTCACGCTGGGTGCGCATCACTTCCTTGATACGGTCGTTGCCAAAGCGCGGCCAAGTGTGGGCAGCGAACATGACCTCCACATCCTGACCATAGCGGTACAGTGCCACGTTGATGTGCTTGGACCAGGCCAATGCATCCCGTACCAGTGCGCCACGCAGGGTGTAAATATTGTGAATGGTGCCGGTGATGTTCTCCGCTGCCCAGAACGCCTTGAAGTCCGGGAAGTAGGTGTTCATTTCCGCCGGTGCTTCGGTACCGGGGGTGTTCTGGAATTCCATCTTTACACCGTCCACGGTCAGCGTTTCAAAGTCCTTTTCTATATAACGGGTGGGCTGGATCAGACCGGTATTGCCCGCTGCGGTGTTCTTGCCGATGGACTGGTCCACGTGGCCATAAGGGCTGCGCGGCAGCAGGATACCATACTGAAAGAACGCCCGCCGCATCATGGCCGTGCCAGCATAGACGTTTTCGGAAACCGCATACTGCATAAAGCCTACCGGAGCGATCACCTGCACCTTGCCGCTCTTCACATCTGCCTCGTCGATGACGCCGCGCACGCCGCCGTAGTGATCAAGATGAGAGTGGGAGTAGACAACAGCCACCACCGGAAGTTTGCCGAGCTTCTCGTTGACGAAGTCCAGCGCCGCCTTGGCGGTCTCTTTACAGGTCAGCGGGTCGAAGATGATCCAGCCGGTATCACCCTTGATAAAGGTGATGTTGGCCAGATCAAAGCCGCGCACCTGGTAGATCTTGCCGGGGAGAACTTCATAGAAGCCGTAGGCCATGTTCAGGATCGCCTGGCGCTGCAGGGAGGGATTAACACTGTCGAAGTCCTTGCCCTGCAGCAGGAACTCGTAGCTCCCCATGTCCCAGGCCACATTGCCGGCCTCGGCCATGATCTGCTTGTAAGGCGGGGCAGCAATGAAGCCATGCTTGGCCTCTTCGAAGTCGCGCTTGTCCTCGAACGGCAGGGTCTTGCGCAGACCGTTCTGCAACTCAATGGTGAACGTCGAGGGCATCTTACCTTTCGTGTCGAAGTGCTTCGATGGGTCGGCAGTAACAATAGCACCGCCTCCCGCAGCAAATGCCTGACCGGCGATGCACGCCAAACCGATGGCGGTTACACAACACAGTTGTAACAGTTTCTTCTTCATGTGTTCCTCCGCGTTGAAAATATGCTCATAATTTATCATTGAGCGTTTCTCATCAAAAGACCTCGGGAATGAACTTGAACGGGTAGTCGGGCGACAGGAAGGAGGAAGTCTCCTTATTGTCCTCTGTCGAGGCTAGTTTCTTGTCTCGGGTTTTCATTGTCGTGGCCTCCTTGCCTATTGATTGATTGCGACAGGGCACTCCAGCGAAGTGCCCTGTCGCGTATCAGCGTCAGTTGGTGCTCTTGTGGGGTGAGGTCACCGATTCCATCACGCGGTCGAGGCTGAAGCTGCCGGGCTTCATGCGCGGCGGGAATTCGCGGAAGCTCTGCAGCCAATGCCCGACGTAGGCGGCCGCGGGCGCGAATGCGAACATGTGATCGATATACCAGCGCTCGTAGTCCATCCCTTCGTATTCCGCGCGCTCGAACGGGTCCATGCGCAGATTACAAAGGAGCGGGGCGCGCAGCGCTTCGAAAGGCTCCAGCCAGACGCGCATGCCATGAGCGTTCTGCTTGAGAAAGGTTGCCTTGTAGTTGCCGTAGCGCAGCGCGGCGACGCTGCCGTCGTCCGTCCAGTAGATGAACTCTTGACGCGGCGACTCCTTCACTTCGCCTTTCAAGAAGGGAAGCAGGTTGTAGCCGTCGAGGTGGACCTTGTAGGTCGTGTCGCCGATTTTCTTTCCTTTAATCAGGTCTTCCTTCATCTTGGGATCACCTACCGCAGCCATCACGGTCGGGATCATGTCTTCATTCGCTCCTCCGTGCTGAAAATACGCTAATTGTTTATCATTGAGCGTTTCTCATCAAAAGACATCGGGAATG